>DATHJP010000779.1:0-3355 GCA_035489695.1 Terriglobales bacterium | reverse complement strand
GGGCCAATTCTAGCGTCTTTTTCGATCCGCCGGTGAGCACTGTGGCGATGAAAAATACCAGGGTGCCGTCCGAATCCCGGACGGATTTGCAATGGCACGAACTGGAGCAAGACGCCATCGAGGTTGAACTGTTGGAGCAGGAGCTTGGTCCACGAATTCGTAAGACTTCGAAGCGGACGGTGTTGAACCTGCAATTCTGGACCAAGTTCTTGCGAAGCAATTGAATCTGAGCTATGACCCAGAAGTCGAAAAATTCCAGGCTCGCTTGGGCAGTCCGGAAGCAACGGTTTGCTTAACCGAAAGTGCTTTGGTCGTCGCCGTTTGCCTGCAGAAGTTGAGTCGAGAGCTTGAGGGTTTTCCACCGGCCGAGTTGCGTTTTGCTCGGATCGTTCCTCATCTCTTTTCCTTGTTCGCCTCATGGCCGTTCTCCAGACTCGCCAGCATGTCAGGGATCGGCTTTAGTTTTCGGCCCGGCGTGGCTGAGTTCTGGCGTTCGTTGCGGCATCCTTAATGGAAACTTGTTGCTCTTGTGGCTCACATTGATCCTCAGCATATCCCATTCGCGTTATCGCTGTTGCCATTCCTCGGTTTGGGCATTTGTTTGCCACCTACCTTGCAGGATTGGATTCGCGGTCGCACGATGGCTGGGGACTGTATTTCCATTGCCGTTGGATCGTTCATTGTCGTCATTTGGTACTGGGCCATTCTGCACAGCGTCAAATCACGAAAACGTGCAGGGAAACCAAGACTTTTAGGTCGAGCTTTGACTTCATGGCTTTGGGCACCACCTATTGCTTTTGTCACCGGACTTGGTTGTGGCCTTCTACTCTTGAATTCGTAAATGCTTGACGGAAACCATAGCCGGAAATGTGAGTTCTTCTGGAGTCAGCATTCCAATACTGGCTGGTTCCTAGGGCCTTGTGTTGTCGGCGGATAACGTGGCGACATGGAGCGTCGGTTGATTCTCGGCGAATTGGTCAACGGGTTTCCCATATTCATGGACGGGACACAGACGAAGCTTTTATGTTCTCAGCGAGCCAGCCCAAGTGATAATGGAGCGTCACTGCGAGAGAAAGTAACCGGGTTGATTGAGCGAATTTCCCGTGGCAGGATACGCTTCTCCCATTCACAGGGCGATGTCGAAACATTCTGGGTGATTGACCTGAACCGGAATTCGGCATCGGTAATCGGCCAGGTATCCCAATTCAGAGGCGGTGGCAGTTCGTTCGTGCCTTCTCCTGATTTTCACTACGGCTCTAACAAGCCTACGGGAAGTTTGCAGAAACCGGAGTTTTTCTTATGCGATTTAAAAAAGGAAAATGTTTCGAAATTTAACCTCGATGGTTGGCCCGTGGGCCGGTGGGACGAACGGAAAATCGCCATCAAGGATTCGAACAACAACTTCATTCTCTATGATGCAGTCACGCAGAAAGTCTCAACACTCCTGAGTCTTGGCCAAATCGGGAAATTCTTTGACGACAGGAAGATCGTGGACGAGATGGACATCCCCGAGGATCCGTCGAGGGCGGGTGTCTTCTTTGTCTGGAACGGACGGGCGAACGATGCTTACCTGACGGACACACACACACGATGGGAGGCGGTTGAGTCTTATCTCATCAAAATCGAACCTCCCTCCGGGACGTTAAGACTGATGTCCCGGCGGTTCAAATTTGAGTGGTCCGATCATTGGGATGAAACGGGCGAATTCTATGTAACCGTCCGGCGGAGCCGTCTTCCGCTGCGTGGCGCGAGCGTGGCAGGATGGGTGGGTGAAAAACCATCTACCTCATGTCGGTCCGGCCGGGAGACATTGGACTCCTAAAGAAATCGCAACAATCCTCCGGGAGCAACGCTACAGCGGGCTCTCGCTGCTGGCCTTCGCGCGCAAACATCAACTCTGTTATGCCACTCTGCTGCGGTGGAGAAGCCGCCATCCCAAACGTGCGCGCTCTGGCGCTGCTCCGCCCACAGCGGGCCCAGGGTTTATTCCGATCCAGATCGAAGCCGGATCCTTGAGCGCGGACTACGTGGTGAGTTGGCCGGCAGGGCGTGCTCTGAAAATTCCGCCCCATTTTGATCCTCAAGCCTTGCGCCAGTTGCTTGAAGTGCTGGAGGAACAGAAATGATCGGTCTTTTGCCCACGACGACGATCTTCCTGGCCACCGCGCCGACGGATTTGCGCAAAGCCTATGACGGTCTGGCCGTGCTGGTACGTCAGAGCCTGGGTCAAGACCCTCTTAACGGCAGCCTCTACGTTTTCTGTAATCGGCGGCGGGATCGAATCAAGATCCTCTTTTGGGAGGAAGGAGGGTATTGGTTATGCGCCCGTCGCTTGGAGGAGGGAACCTTCCGCTGGCCGTCGATGGAAGGAGCCTGCGCGCGCTACCGGCGCGAGGAACTGCTGCTGCTCTTAGGAGGAATTGATCTCAAAGAAACCCAGGCTCGGAGGTGGTATCGGCGGAAGATCGAAAATAAATAGCAATAATGCTGGCCTCTGAAAGCCCGCTGTGCTTTTCTTGGCGACAGCGATGCAAGCGAGCCTGCAAATTCAAGGACGAAGCTGGTCCGGCGAGCAGATCCAACAGATCGGCCAATGGGTAGCTGAGCACCCGAATTGGAGTCGTTACCGGCTCTCCCGGCAGTTGTGTGTTCGTTGGCAATGGGTTCGGCCCAATGGGCAACTGGCGGACATGGCTGCGCGCAGCTTTCTCAATAAACTCCACCAACGGGCCCTCATCGAACTGCCCCCCGTTCGGCGCGCCAGTCCCAACCGGATGAAGCACCGCCGCCTGGAGTGTGTGACTGTGGATTCCAGTCCTCTGGTAGCAGAGTTGCCAGCGCTGGGGCCGCTGGATCTTTGCGAAGTGAGTCAGGATTGCCGCCGACGGGCCGTGTTCGAGACGTTGCTGACTACCGAGCATTACCTGGGTTATCGGAGTCCAGTCGGTGAAAACCTCAAGTATCTGTTGTGCACGGCGCAGGGCCGTCCCCTGGCGGCGTGGCTTTTCGGAGCGGCCGCGTGGCGGTGCGGGGTGAGAGATCAGTGGATCGGATGGACTGATGATCAACGGGCCCAAGGGCTCAACCGGCTGACTAACAATACGCGCTTGCTGATTCCCCGCTGGGTGCGAGTGCCCCGCTTAGCCAGTTGGGGTTGGAGCCGGATCGCCCGACGCCTGGCCAAAGATTGGCACGCCAAGTATGGGCATGGAATCGAGTTGGTGGAAACGTTCGTGGATCGGAGCCGCTTCCGGGGCAGTTGCTATGCGGCCAGCAACTGGCTGGAAGTGGGCCTAACACAAGGTCGCAGCCGCGGGGATCGGGACCATCGACTGCAGGTTCCCATCAAAGCCGT
>DATHJP010000778.1:0-4285 GCA_035489695.1 Terriglobales bacterium | reverse complement strand
AGGCTTCCGGCGTAAACCAGTTCAAGGGTGCTCCGCCGTGTCCGATGTGAAAGTGAATATCGATAAGACCGGGCGTAACGTACAGGCCCGAAACATTGACCACTTTTCCCGCTTGACCAGCGGGAATATCTCTCTCCACCGCCGCGATTTTGCTCTTGGAGACCGCGACATCCATGATTCCGTCCAGATTATTCGCGGGATCGATGACGTGGCCGCCCTTCAGCAACAGGTCATAACGCGGCGCTTGCGCGCTTGAGCAGACGGGCAATCCAGACATTGTTAGCATCACCAGGAGCGCTGGTAGATACGTTCTTATCCATTTCCGCATAGTGAAAATGTCCTCCGTGGCGGTGTGAAGCGCAAGTGTATCCAGTCGAAGCGCGATTGTCACGATGGCGAAACAAAAGTTGTAAAGAGGATGGCCGGTGTCGTAGGCTGAGCCTCTGCTTTTTTTACTCGGAGCCAACATGGATCGGCGCACTTTCGTAAAGGCGAGTTGTTTGGGAAGCGCCGGCTTGTTTCTCGGTTTCGATCCGAATGCCCCAGGACAAGAGAATGTAACGCTGCCCGAGCCGCCTCCAATCGAGGTGCACGGGTTACCGCAAGTCAAGCACTCCCCGCTGGGAATGCCGGGATTATTTCCCGGCCGAGTGGTGGAACTGTCGGATCCAAAATCTATTGTCCAGAACCGCGTTTCGCAACCCGTCGTGGGCCGCATGATCGAGCAAGGGATGAAGGAGCTGACAGGCGAACGCTCATTGCGTGCGGCATGGGCCCGGTTTATTGAGCCTACGGACGTAGTCGGAATCAAGATCAATCCCTCGGGAGCTCCGGCCTGCTGCTCTTCTCCGGAGATCGTGCGCGAGATCATCAGTGGGGCGCAGTCCGTCGGAGTTCCTGTCCGCAACATCATTGTTTATGACCGCTATGCGTACGAGATTGACATCGGCAGCTATCAGGCGCTGCTTCCTCCCGGAGTTCGGGTCGTCGGTATTCAGGATGGATTTGTTGACGCCGCGGGCTACGATCCCAACGTCTATTGCGAGGCCAATTTTTTCGGCGAGTGGGAAACCCGTTCCTACATGGCCAGCATTGTCGCCCACACACTGACAAAAATCATTAACGTACCGACGATGAAGGATCACTCCGCCTCCGGCGTCACCGGCTGCCTGAAGAATCTTGGTTACGGCACATTTAATAATGTGGCCCGCTCCCATCGCCCGCCGTACTCTTTCACCGATCCGCTGATCGGAGTTATGTGCTCAATTGAGCCGCTGCGTTCTAAAGCGGTGTTGCACATCATGGACGGCATGCGACAGGTCTGGCACGGCGGACCGCTTACCCAGGTCCAGGATTTCATCTATCAGGCGGGAACTCTCCTGCTCGGCACCGATCCCGTGGCGATGGACACAGTTGAACTGGAGGCCATCGAAAAGAAGAGACGGGAGCAAGGGGCGCCCTCAGTATGGGATCGTGATCCTAAGAACATCACTGCGAATTATGACGAGTTTTTCCACGATCCGAGTAAGAACCTGTTCTATCGCCGGCCAGGACATATCGCGGCAGCGGGGAAACTGGGCTTGGGCATTGCGGACTTCAAGCAGATCGATCATCGTCGAATCTCGGCCGCATAATTGAAAAATGACGGAAAACGCGAGGCCCTCCATAGCTGAGACTGATTGGGTCACACTGCTCAGCGACAATTCGCGGACCGGCGGGCAGGGAATTCGTCCCGCTCGCGCCCCTTCTCGAACGCGTTGGCAATTTCGCACCGGTGGTTCCATCCGTTCTGCTCCGATACTGCGTGATGGCATTCTTTATGTCACTTCCATCACAGGCGGCCTCCATGCCATCGACGTCGCGAGCGGGAGAGCGAAATGGAAATTTCCGGTTGTGGAGCAGGTTCATTCCACTCCTTCCTTGTGCGGTAATAAAGTTCTCTTCGGCTGCGACGATGGCAAAGTGTATGCCGTAGATTCCGTTTCCGGCGCGAAAGTCTGGGATAGTTCGACTGGAGGCGAAGTCTGGACGTCGCCAATTGTACGCAGCGGAATTGTTTTTTTCGGCAGCGCGGATGGTCGGATGTACGCAGTGGAAGCGACAACCGGCAGCGCCCATTGGACGCAGCAACTCGGCGGTCGAATCTATTCGACAGCTTATGCCGCAGAGAAACAAATTTATGTCGGCTGTGGCGACGGCAAGGTCTACAGTCTAGAGCCTTCCTCCGGCAAAATTCTATGGAGCACCGCCACGGGAAACGGTATCGACTCCTCGCCTGCCGTAGTCGGCGACACGGTTATGATCGGGTCGGAAGATTTCTTCGTCTACGCCATGGATGCCAACACCGGAGCGGTGCGCTGGAAATATGAAACCGGATTGGGGATCGCATCTTCTCCAGCAGTGCTGGGCGATCTTGCGGTTATCGGCAGCAAGGAGGGTTACCTGTACGCGCTCGATATCCCGACCGGCCAGCTCCGGTGGAAAGCTCGAGTCAGTGATGTCATAACGGCGCCTCCCATGTTCGGCGAGCGAGTTGTTTGTATCCAGTCCGGTGGAACCGTGGCACTCGACATTACTACGGGCAATGTGCTTTGGAGGGCCGGATTAGGCGGCGCGGTCCAGTCAGTTCCGGTCCTTGCGGGCGATGTGATCTACGTAGCAAGCCTCAACGGTGAGGTCTATGCGCTGGAATAAATGTAGCGCCGGCGTCCCGCCGGCTGCGGCGAGGGCGTCTTATCCTCGGATTGGGAGAAGCGATACGGCCGGGGTCGTCCTATGTGTGCTGTGTTTCGTCTTGATCTCCTTCATGCTGGTGTCAGCAACCAATTCTGACCCCGCAACTTCTTTCGTCCACAAAAAGAAATACGTCATGGGCACAGTTTTCGAGATTGTGGCCTACGACGATTCACCGGCGCGCGCCTCGGATGCAATCGATAAAGTGTTTCAAGAGATTGTTCGTCTCGATGAAGTAATGAGCAATTACAAATCCGACAGCGCCCTAAGCCGCCTGAACCGCTCGGCCCATTTCCATGCTGAAGTCGTTCCACCTGATTTGTACCGGGTAATCGAAGAGTCATTACTGTATTCGAGACTTTCAGGCGGTAAGTTTGATATCTCTGTGGCGCCCCTGGTCAACCTGTGGAAAGCCGCGATGCGTGGAGAGCATGTGCCTTCTTCCGCGGAAGAAGAAAGGCTTCGACGCTGCGTCGGCTATCAAAACATCGCGTTAATTCCTCCGGATCGAATTGAGTTTCGTTCTCCCTGCCTGCAAATTGATTTGGGAGCGATCGGCAAAGGCTATGCCGTGGATCGTGCGGTTGAAATCCTGCGCTCGTATGGCGTCGCACGCGCTCTGATCAACGCTGGAGGAAGCACGATCTATGCAATGGGCTCTCCACCCGGCCAGCCGGCGTGGCTTGTGCACTTGAGAGACCCATCTAAACGGATCGATCCCCAAGTCATGCTATGCGACGACAGTGTTTCGACGTCCGAACAGACGCCGAGTTTACTGGGGAGTAATTCCGCCGGGCATATCGTCGATCCGGAGACAGCAACTCCTTCGAGAACTGAATTTGCCGTCAGCGCAATAGCAAAAACCGCGACTGCTTCGGACGCGCTTTCGACCACTTTGCTCTTGATCGGCCCGGACAAAGGTAAAGTCCTGATTAGCACCATTGCCGACGCCGCAGCAATCTGGGTTTCGGCAGGCGGGCAAACCGAAACAGCATCCAGCGGCCCGCAAATCTTGCTGGCGCATGGACTGTAGGAGAAGACTGTAGCAGAAGATTTTCGCAGCGAGCTGCGCTGAAATCTCATGTGCATTCGGAAAACAATCTTGGTTTTGTTTTGCGTCGTGCTGTCTACGTCTGCATGGAGCAGAGTGTTCCTCCGGTGGACGTACTCCGAGGTTCCTCCCGCGAAAACTCTGGGGGTTAGCGATCTCGTAGTCCCCTGGGATGGCGGCGCCACATCCTTATTAGAGTCCGCTCGCAAACAGGGCTACGCTGTGTACCTCGAAGCTACGCCAGAGCAAGCGTCCGCAGCGGCGCAAGCTGGCAAGAACGGCACCGCCGGCATCCTCCTGAAAGTTTCTCCTTCCGATCAGACTGATATCGACACCACCCTGCGAACCCTGCGATTGCGGTATCCGAAACTCACGTTTCTGATTCTCAATCCCGCTGGAAAACAACCGCAGATGAGAGGGACGCTCGTCCTTACCAGAAACGGCATTCTGGAAGTATCCAGCCCCACCGCTCAACCGTGGCTTGATACCAATCTCGCCCTG
>DATHJP010000777.1:0-3530 GCA_035489695.1 Terriglobales bacterium | reverse complement strand
ACCGGAGTGGCTGCAACGGATTTTGGATGGAAACGAGTTCAATAGGCAGAGAAGAGGAGTATATCTTTACGACGAGGTTGATGTCGAAAAGCCGAAAAGGGCGAAAGGCTACTATCGCGTGGATTCTTGCGATCCTCTCAGGCAGGAAATTGTCTCAAGTTGATTTGTCTCCTGGGCCTGAACAGCCATCGCCGCCAGGCAAAGGGCAGAAGACCACCCTAAAAAGGTTTTCAGTTTCATATCACTTCTTCAAAAGCGCGGCCGCACCCTGCGTCCGCAACGGTACAGACTCCCTGCATTGAGTGACCAAACGGGGGGATTGAAGGCTGAGAGTCGAAGGCCGGGAGCCGATTAGCCCGCCTCTAACCTACAACCGTGATTGAAGAAATGACTGAAGGCGGAGCACGACTGGGAGACAGCCGATAATCGCAGGCGGGAAGAAATTGAAACTCGGCCCAACGAACAGCCCCTATGTCAGCAAGTAGCGGCGTTGGCGCAACAGCTTTTGCAAAATCAACCAACAACTGGTGTTGTTTGATCTGAGTGATTAAACAATGATGATTGCGACTCTGAGCGTCGTTGTGCAGCAGATGATGAAGTTGCGGAGAGGCACTGAGCGCGTATGTGCCGAGCCATAGGACGAGCATCAAGCCGACAACGGCCAACTTGCCGGTTTCACGCCGCCGCCTTGCTGTTATCCGAGCCTGCACGCCGGGTTAATAAAACGAGCAGCCAATACAATGCAAGCCCGATTTTTTCCGTGAAACTCCAATTCAAAACTCAACGTGAGCACTGACGGCCGACACACCAGCCCGATCACGACACTCGGTTCAAGCCGAGGATGAATGCGGGTTGCTCTGGTGCGAGGGGCATTTTTTGACCCGACCCCTTGCAAAATGACTTGGTGTTGCCGTGACGGTGCATACCATTTTCAATGCCACGGGCAGCAGCGATGGTGGAGTTCAGCTCGCCGTTCATTTTCCAGGCATCCGAACGCGTGCCCGGATCGTATTCACCCTCGCTGGCAGTGCCAGCGGACGACCGGCATCATTTCAAATATGAATGAAGGCAAACCGTCATTTTGCGGCGCTGTGTTGTGGCGGAGGTTCCAGGAGAAGATCCGCACTGGTTCCGCCGCCTTTATCCTCGTGGAACTGCTCGTCGTGATTGCGGTCATAGCGATCCTCGCTGGCCTGCTCCTTCCCGCCCTGGCTCGCGCCAAGGAAAAGGGCAAACAGGCTTCCTGTTTTTCAAACATGCGGCAGTTGGCGCTGGCGGCGCGGCCCTACATGGATGATTACAACGGCGGTGGGAGAAGCGGCCTTGGTGCAGTGGGGCACTGGAAAGTATGGAGATCAAGGCTGGATCCAATACAAGCGACACGGCCAGGGCGCGAACTACATTTACGCCGACGGGCATGTGGAACGTCTGCGATGGCGCAACGCACGGTTCGACCAGTTTCCCGATCATCAGGTTGGAAAACCGTTGCCTAGTCCTCCCCAATGATGAAGGTGGCGACCCTGGGTATGATGCTCGTTGGGTTCTTTGCGGCGTATCATGGTTATGCTCACGGGCGAGAAATGCCTGTTTGGGCGGGCGCAATGTGGCTCAGTCTTGGCTTTGTGCTGGCGACGATTTTGTTGCATGGGGCGGGTTTGAGCGCCGGCATGTTTTTGCAACAACGAAAGTAGCCACGGTTAATTCGATTCGCGGGTCTGGCGATTGCCTTGAGTTCGGTTTATTCGTTCGCCGCTAAATCTCGCTAGACCGAAGCCATGTTCCACCGACGCGATAGCCGCACTGTCATCCAGCCCATGAGCAATCCGAATACCAGATGCGCGGTCAGTATCACCAACACAAACAGTGCTGAGATCGGGATGGCGAAGACGTTCGGATAGGGCGTCAGCAACATCCCCAGTTCCAGGCCGACCGCCATCACCACCGCCCAAGCCCAATGCCGGTGAGTGCCGTCACCGATCGGGGCCATGTACATGATCCCAAACGTAAGCACATTGCTGAAATGGTATGTCCAATCAGGTATGCCGCCCAAGGGTAACTGGATTGTTCCACCGGCTGGGCGAGGATCATCGCTCCGAATCGTGGGAAGACTTTGAATAGATTCAAAGGCGGCACAACTGATTCAATTCCCCAAGCCCGCGCGTAAACAAATGGCAGTCGGAACAAATCACAAGAAAGCGCCGCGACGAGTCCAACCGCTGCTCCGATCATCACGCCGCGCCAAAGCCGTCGATTCCCCCAACGGCGGCGGCGATGGCCCACGCAAAGAGAATTACCGTGGCCGGCAGAAAGATGAACTGCGTGAATATCCGCATGGTGCAGAGCCGGAAAAAATCGGCGAGCAGGCAGGCAATGGACGAAGCCGCGAGCGTAAACACGGCGCATCTACCCACTGGCGTCCAGAACCAACGTGTGCCTCACTTCGCACGAAAGCACTTTACTCGCGTGCATCTGTTTGAAAAACCCCTTTCTACCGCCGCTTCCAACCAACTCGGAGATCCGGTTTGACATTTGTTGGTCAAGCCCTAGTTTCCACCCGTGCATTCCAGGCTGACCAATTACGTGGTTGTCGCCATGCTCATCTTCGTTATCGGGGCGCATTGGACGATTTTGCAGTCGGTTGCCTGGGTCGGCATGGTTGTCGATTACTCCCGCGCCGCGCCGCTCACGGAAGCCCTGTCCAAGACATTCGACGGAAAACATCCCTGCCGTCTCTGTAAACTGGTAAAGGCAGGCAAAGCCGCCGAACAAAACCAACACGTGCAAAAGCCGGTCACGAAAATTGATTTCTTTTTGCAGTCGCAGCAATCCCCGCTCAGTCCTGCCCCATCGTTTTCGCAGCCCGCCTCACGCGAGCCCTTCTCCCCGCAGCGATTAGAAACCCCTCCCAGCCCTCCGCCTCGCCACCTCCTCGCCTAGTCGGTCGGTGTTTGTTAGGCCGCACTTGTCAGGTGAGGTGTCACAGTCCGTATTCCTAGAATTTGAGATAAGCCAATGGCTTTCTCGCAACCTTGAATTTTATGAAATCTTTGAGTTTGTCCGTATTGGCAGGAGTCTTGGCCACGCCAACAACGGCGTGTGATTTGTGTTCCATTTATTCGGCAACGCAGGCGCGTGGCGAAATCGGCAAGGGCTTTTACTCCGGTGTCGCCGAGCAGTTCACTCACTTCGGCACGATGCAGGTGGATGGCCAAAAAGTGCCGAATGATGTTGGCCAGTATCTCGACAGTTCCATCTCGCAGTTGTACGTCGGCTACAACTTCAACGACCGCCTTGGGGTGCAGTTGAACCTGCCCGTCATTTATCGTTCGTTCAAGCGACCGGAGGGTTTTGCCATCGACCGTGGCACCGAGTCGGGCATCGGCGATGTTTCGCTGATCGGCAATTTTCTGGCTTACCGGAAACTCGAGGACAACTTCACCTTCAGTTGGACAATGCTTGGAGGGGTAAAATTTCCCACCGGCAGCAGCAGGCGCATCCAAGAGGAATTGAATGAGGTCGAAGTTCCCGGC
>DATHJP010000776.1:0-2871 GCA_035489695.1 Terriglobales bacterium | reverse complement strand
CCTGGCTGCCTCAGATTGTGCGTCAGCAGCATCGTTCCGGGCCCTGGCTGCGTCAGACTCTGCACGGGCTTTGTCGGCCTGTGCATCTACCGCATCGGACTGAGCTTGCTCTTTCTGCCGATTAGCGTCATTAGCCTGCCACTGCGACTTGGCCTGTGCATCCGCGGAAGCCCGGCGTTCGTTCTCCAGGCGCTCCGCTTCGAGCCTCTTGACTGCAATCGCGCGCGCGTCTTCGGCAGTTTGTACTGCCTCTCGAGCAACCGCGATTAGCTGCTTTTTCGGGACGCTCTTTCTGGTGGCATATCCATCCGCATTGTTCATCAATTGGACAGCGTGCTGATAGCTGTCGCTGGCGTACTTTTCAGCTCCCTCGGATTGTGCGATGCGCAGAGCATTCCGGGCTTCGAAGAACTCCAACGGCAACTTGGAATTCAGGACTACCGGGTCAAATTTGTATCCGGTGGGAATGTAGCCGCCCCGTTCCAGAAGGTCATATTTTGCATTGACCGCTTCTGTAGTTCCCTTGGTGTCCTCACGAATGACATTTTCTAGGACGACGACGTTGCTCGGCTGCCGCACCGCGTAGTAGGGTTCCGCCGTAACAACTAGAGCGAATGCCTGCAGATCGGTTGTAACGTCCAGCTTGCTCCGGCTGTTATCGCCTACCAGTACTTCGCCAAGATTTATTGCCCGGCCCTCGGGCGAGATTGCCCACAGGATGTAAGTCAGGTACTCGTTGCCGAAAACCGTCGGTTTCTCGAGGTTGGCGAATTCCACTTCGATTTCGATGTATCCCTTCTTGCTTTCGACTTTGGCTTCACCATTGGCCCGAGGCATCAGATCCGTTCCTGCGAAGTCCACTTTCGTCGCTCCACCGCGGTGCTGATAATTGACTGCCCGCGCCGTGCGGCTGATTACATTCACCCGAAAGACGGGTGTCACACTCATGGGTTCGACGGCCATGCTGGTTTGAGAATTGGTTTGAGCAAAAGCACTCAAACTTAGGATGATTCCGCTTGCTAACAAAAGCTTAGTCTTCAAAGTATCTCCTTGTGGCAGATGTCTGCCGGGTTGCGTTGATCTGGCATTCTTCCTGACTGATTTCTTTTTACGTCATCCTTCACGTTCCGACGTGGATCCGGGAAAGGGAATGAAAGAGTCCAAAAACATTCAGCAGCCACAGGACAACAGCGATAACCACCACGCCATTCAAAATTGACTTGATGGATCCCTGCATTGGAATGAAGCGATTCACCAGCCACAGGAGGACACCCACCACAACAAGAACTTCCAGGAGTTGAATTAACGGCATAACTTTGACCTTTCTTCTTTGACGGGCTAGCGCCTCTCCTCCGCCTGGAGGGGCTGCCCTATTCCTAACGTTCACAGCTTTTTAGGGTCGAATCGTGTCCGTCGGAGGGTCCGCGGCATAGACACGCATACAGTGCCAATGGACTGGATGTGGTCGCCTGGGTGCGAATAGTTGCGGATCTCACCCGCAGCGACCTAAGAATGGGAGCTACGAATTAGCGGTCGTCGCTCTCTCGACACACTCAGGAGAATAAAGAATGACAGGTGCAGACTTTCGTGTCTGAGCAACATAGCTCACATCTGAAGAATCAGGTACTGCCTCAAAGTGGCCCTGGCCAACGATGGTCGCAGAAACCGTGAACCAATACATCCGGAAGTCTAGAAATATTCATCTCAGACACGTTCGAAATTCGACTTTAGGAGCTTTGAATGGCAGACGATAGAAACGAAAGCCAGCAATCCGGCGGGGAGCAGGGCACGCAGAATCCTTCGAGCGAGAAGAAACAAAACCCGTTCGACGAGCAGGAATCACAGGGCAACGAACAGAAACGGCGCGCGCCCGGCAGTGGGGAAGAATTTCAGGGCGATCCGGAGAAGCGCCGCGCACCCGGCGAAGAACAGGAAGACGAAAGTGACGAGGACCGAAAGATCGCTTAAGCCTTCCCCAGCACTGGCCCCTTCATCCCAATGAGGGGGTCTTTCTTTTTGGTTCCATCCTGGCCTCGAAATCCACCCAATCCAGCCCCATTATTCGGACTGACCCCACTTAAATCTATTCAGTTGCTGTTCCCGACCAGCCCAAAACTACTGGTACGAGTTCTTTCGTAATCTCCCGCTCGGTTATCTCCCATGACATAGTCGCCATCGATGGTCGTTTTTCCCAATTACGCCCCGGTATTGCGTGCCGCTTCGTATTCTTATTACACATGCAAGGCGCTGGCGGTGCTCGTAATCGTGTCTCTGATGCTGGTCTCAACGAACTGCGGAGGCGGCCTTGCCGCTCAGCCGAGCAACAACTCGAATTCGGGGGGCTCAGACACCAGCGGCAGCGGAACCTCTACCGGAACAACATTCTCTGACTTACAGCAGAGCACCTGGTGGAATGGATATGCTCTCTTGCCGTCGTCGTACAACATTTGCGATACCTGCACGCCGTCGGGTCCGTTAGCCACCTGGGGAACTACCCAGGGAGTCAAGTCACCGGCATTAAGCACTGGGGGCGCCATGAAGTTTGATATCGGCGGCACCATGCCGTTCGCCGATATTCTCTGGAATGTGAAGTTCACTAAACACTTGCCCGACGAGAAGATGGTCCCTACGCTCAGCAATTTTACCTACGATGTCTACTTCTACGGCGCAAACCTGGAGAATTCCCAGGCCCTGGAATTCGACATCAACCAGTTCTTTAACGGAATGTCCTTCATCTGGGGACATGAATGCCGCATTGCCAGCGGCCATGAGTGGGACACTTGGGACAACATCAACATGCACTGGGTGAAGAGTGGAATTCCGTGCAACCCGGTGAGCAACTCCTGGAACCATCTGGTGATTCAGGCGCAA
>DATHJP010000775.1:0-2795 GCA_035489695.1 Terriglobales bacterium | reverse complement strand
CCGCGTTTGACGAGACAGCTCGCGAGTTTCCATACAGTTACATCTTCCCTGGTTTACAGTTGAGCTTGTGGCGTCGGGTTTTGCCAGAGGACGACGAGGCAGGGCGCAATTTCTCCACCATTGGAATAGGACGGAAAGGCTATTACGATGAGATGGGCTAACCAGATCACTGGAGCGAAAGCGGGCGGGCCACGTCAGTTCCGAGTGCGGACGCGCTGGGCCGCCCGCTTCGCTCAGTTCTATCGTTCGTTGCATCATGAAGCGTCTCGCGAGCATTGCAGCCTTTTCGCTCTTATTGGTCGGATGCGCTTCGCATCGCACAGCGCAGAGCGATTTCTATTTTCTTCCGTGCGCACCGAAGGCGTCAGTTTCATTCGAGGGCGAGACTCAGGCAGGTCGCGATGTCCATCGGCTTGAAGTCCGTCGCCTGGCATTTGAGCCGCCGACGACACCTATTAAGCCCGCGCGGTCAATAGGGAAAACAATTCCGTCACGAAAATTTTTCTTTTCCGTTTTTCTCGTCCTCAGAACGGGAACTCCGACTTGGTTTTCAGTTAGGCAGCTCGGACTTTGGGCGTCCGGCTAAACACCTATTTGGACTCAATCGGGCCAGTGTGGATGGAGCAGTATCCATGAAACCCTCAACCCCACGGGGCCTTCCAGCGCCGCGCTCCAACGCCGCGGCGCGGTCCAGAAACACACAGCAGTACACCCAAAGACTATCCATTCAAAATGAAGGCGGCTTTCGCTTCACTGGCCGTTGCCGGCGGGTGCGCGAATCCAGTATCAGGCCGGCGTCTTGGCAGGCATCGGCCAGCCAATACCAGCCGAACATGCATTCGCAGCACACGGTGAGACTGTGCTTGTAGGGCGCGACGAGCTTCAGAAAGAAGTTGAAGTCGTTGTCGCGGACGTTGGTGTGGACCAACTTCTGGCCCTGGCGGTCCATGACGCAGACGTACATCTGGCGCGCATGGAGATCGATTCCGCAGTTGAACTCGGTCGTGGAGGTGTAATACTTCATACGTTGACGCAGTAATGGTGTCCTATCGACACCGGTTATTGTTTATTCATTACGCGGGGAGTGCTCGATACACTCCCCGCCCGATTTGCTCCCGATGGTAGCACAAACCAACAAGGGCTTTGATGGGAGTATCAATGCAGTCAACCTGGGAGCCTCAATCCGGGGCGGCGCTAGAATCGGATGGTATGGTTAAAACATTTGAACACTCGCAAGCATCGTCACAGAGAACAAGCCACACGAGACTCGGTCCTTGCCGATGATGATGAGTTACATCCTGTTGTTGATCATCGCTTCGAGGACATCGGGCCGTCCCGCCAGCAGGTGCGTGAAAATTGCACAGGTGCGCTGCAAGGCCAAATCCGCCACCTCGCTCGAAGCAACTACCGGCATGTAAGACTGTCCCGAAGGGACAAACGAGAATAGCCCAGCGTTTCAACGCTGGGTTACCGAGCGGGAAGGAAACGAGTCCCGCCAGGGACGACAGAAGGTGTTTCGCTCACGGGATGTTTCCTTACGCCCCTACAGGCTAGGACGGGTTTGTTGGCCGTTGTCCCAGCGATGAATCGCTGGGCTATTAACGGTCGCCCCTTCGGGACTCGTGGCCGGGCGGGAGGTTTCCCGGCGTTGAAACACCGTATCTGTTTAACGGAGTGCGGCCGTCCTCGCGTCCTCGGCCGCTGCGACGTCGGCACGCTCCAGCGGGTCGGATTCTGCGAACGTCACGGGTTCTCCCTGTGTTTTTGCGCCCGAGGACGGGCGCACTCCGCTAAACACCTACAAAACGCCGGGCTATTCTCTTGGTCGTAGGGAGAGTGGCAGTGGTGGTACTGTCGAGATGCACCCGGTGGTCAGAAGGGCGAGCGTTCACCATGTTTCAGAGGTCTCTCACTCCGTTCCACTGTCGTTTTGTTCCGTGTGGGGTGCATTTCGATTGGGCGGCTCTTTGTCCAGCAGGTGGCGCACGAAGAAATCCTGCATTCGCCGCTGACCGTAAGCGCCTCCCATCCCATGGCCGCCGTTGGGCACCACCAGAAAATCAAAGTCCTTGCCCGCTTTGATGAGCGCATCGACAAAACGGTAGGTCGATTCCGGGGGGACGTTGTTATCCATCTCGCCGACGATGAGGAAAAGTTTGCCCTGGAGCCTGGCGGCGTTGTCGATGTTGGAACACTCTGAGTATTGCGGGCCCACCGGATAGCCCATCCACTGCTCGTTCCAGGACGCCTTGTCCATGCGGTTGTCGTGACAACCGCACGAAGCAACCGCGACCTTGTAGAACTCCGGGTGAAACAGCACGGCGGCAGCGGCGTTTTGGCCGCCGGCGGAATTCCCGTAAACACCCACGCGCGACAGATCCAGATAGGGATATTTTTTCGCGGCGGCTTTTATCCACAGGACGCGGTCCTCGAAACCGGCATCCTTGAGGTTGTGCCAGCAGACATCATGAAATGCTTTCGAACGATTCGCGGTGCCCATGCCATCGATCTTCACGACGATGAAGCCGAGGTGAGTCAGAGATTCGTAGCGCGAGGTGGAGCTGAACGTTTTCGGCACGTAGGAACCTTGCGGTCCCGCATAGATGTCCTCAACGATCGGATACTTTTTGCCTGGGTCAAGGTCGTGCGGACGAGCGATGATACCCCAAATGTCTGTCTTGCCATCGCGGCCTTTCGCCACGAATACTTCCGGCGCCTCCCAACCGCCCGACTTCAAGTCCGCGATATCCGCTTCCTCAAGTTGACAGACGAGTTTGCCATCAGAGACGCGGCGC
>DATHJP010000774.1:0-9294 GCA_035489695.1 Terriglobales bacterium | reverse complement strand
TCTTCCACGCCTTCCAGGTTCAGGGCAATCCTGCGAAAATCTGCTGCGGTCATGTGGCGATTCCCATTCGTCAGAGTATCGTATCTCACCATTAGCGGATGGCATGTGTCTACCGCTCCGGGGCGGATCACGGGCAAACCGGAAGAAAACCCAAGGTAAGAGTTGCCGACAACCCGGTCACGGACGATCCGGGTTATAAAAAGACTGCGGGCGTTAGCCGGGACCGACGCTCCCTCGACAAGAATGACTGTTCCAGACGAGAGGTTTTGCTAGAGGGAAGGTAAGGATGCCACGTAACCACAGATCTCGGAAGAAAGTGGAGCGACGATGAGAACGGAATTGCTGCGATTCAACGGCGCTGTCGAGCGGGATCCAGCCATCGATGCATGGATGAAAGAGCATGCAGGTGGATTGGGAGCCATCGCGCATCAGTGGTTTGAGGTGATGCGAAAATGCGGGGACGAAGTCCGGGAGCTTTTGCATGACGGCTGTCCGGTTGCATGTTTGGGCGATGCGCCCTTCGGCTACGTCAATGTATTCACTTCACACGTAAACGTGGGGTTCTTTCACGGCGCAGCGCTGCGGGATCCGGGGCGGTTGCTGCAAGGCACCGGCAAGTTCATGCGCCATGTGAAGTTGAGCCCGGAAACGGCCACAAACGCCGCAGAGCTGAGTAGGCTCATCGATGCGGCCTACGCGGATATAAAGGCGCGCGTCGAACACGGCTAGCTCAGAGAAACGCATTAACGCAGGCTAAGACCGGATCGGACGACGAAACAGCGCGCGCAAAGGGTCATCGCAAATTCATCACCAACAACTTAGGCTCGGTCATCTCCTCAATCGCATAACGCAAACCCTCGCGACCTAAGCCGGAGTCTTTGACGCCGCCGTAGGGCATGTGATCGATGCGGAAGGCGGGGACGTCGCCGGCGATGAGGCCTCCGACCTCGAGTTCCTCGTAGGCGTTGAACAGCAGCTTGACGTCGCGGGTGAAGATTCCGGCTTGCAGGCCGTAAGGAGAGTTGTTGATCTGGCGGACGGCGGCGTGGAAATCGTCGTAGGACTCGACCGTCACCACCGGGGCAAAAATTTCCTGGCAGTTTACCTTCATGTCCGGACGCGTGCCGGTGAGAACTGTCGGTTCGAGCAAGGGACCGTTGCGCTTCCCACCAACGAGCACCCGCGCTCCGGTGCGTACGGCTTCTTCGATCCATTGGCTGGCGCGGATGGCGTCGCTTTCACGGATCAGCGGGCCGAGATCGGTAGATTCTTCCAACGGATCTCCGATCTTCAGCTTTTTCACTCCCGCCAAAAACAGGTCGAGAAACTGGCCATAGACGGAGCGTTCCACCAGGATGCGCTGGACGGAAATGCAGGTTTGGCCGGCGTAACCGAAGCCTCCGGCGACGCAGCGGTCGGCGGCGTATGCGAGGTCGGCGTCGCTGTGGACGATTACGCCGGCGTTTCCGCCGAGCTCGAGAATCACTTTCTTCTTGCCGGCATTTTTCTTGATTTGCCAGCCCACGGGAGCGCTGCCGGTGAAGCTGATGAGCTTGATG
This sequence comes from Terriglobales bacterium, assembly GCA_035489695.1. Taxonomy (GTDB): domain Bacteria; phylum Acidobacteriota; class Terriglobia; order Terriglobales; family Acidobacteriaceae; genus 40CM-3-55-5. The sequence goes on along the minus strand of DATHJP010000774.1, from coordinate 7,735 downwards.
CGTTCGTCGGTGACCAGAAGGCCGGCGTCTTCGTTGGAGAGTGGGAGCACGTTCAGGGCTCCATCAGGCCATCCGGCCTGTTGTACACATTCCGCCAGGAGAAATGCGCTTAACGGAGTTTGTGGAGCCGGCTTCAAGACCATGCTGCAGCCGCTGGCAATCGCGGGGGCGACTTTGTGCGCGACCAGGTTCAGAGGGAAATTGAAGGGCGTGATTCCGGCGATTGGACCCAGGGGAAAGCGGCGCACCAGGCCCCAACGTCCGGCGGTAAATTCCTGCCAGTCGAGAGGAATATATTCGCCATAAATCCTGGTACTCTCCTCGGCCGCGACATTGAAAGTAAAGATGGCACGCTCGACTTCAGTGCGAGACGCCTTGATCGGCTTTCCCGCTTCTTGCGCCATGGTGCGGGCAAACTCTTCTTTTCGTTCAGCGATGCTCTGGGCCACTCTGCGCAGAACTCGTTGGCGCTCAAATGCAGGAAGCCTGCGCGTGGTGCCGAAGGCCTTTACAGCGGCGGTAATCGCCGCCTGAGCGTGTTCGCGTGTGCCTTGATAGACCTGGGCGATCACGCTTCCGTCAAACGGCGCTCGTATTTCCTGTAATTCACCTTGTTCAATCCACTTGCCATCGACGAGAAAACCTTGGGTGCTGACGGGCGTCACGGTCATTTGGGACATGGGTTTGGGTTCGACCTCCGCCGGATGTGGACTAGAAGAATTATAGGCTTTTCGCGGGGAACGATTTCGTTCTTTGAACGATAATGCGGTGGCGTGCTGGAGACGGAATTGCAGTCATCGATTCTGGAAATCGCGGAGAAATTAAAGAAGCGCGCGGTCTCGCCGGTGGAGCTGACGCGCGACTGTCTGGCTCGCACTGAAAAGCTGAATTCCACTTTGAACGCATTCATCACCATAACTGCGGACTCGGCGATGAGCCAGGCGCGTCAGGCGGAGGACGAAATTCAGCACGGGCGTTGGCGAGGGCCGTTGCACGGAATTCCGCTCGCGCTGAAGGACATCATTGATACTGCCGGGGTTCGAACCACGGCGGCCAGCGCGCTGTTCAAAGACCGTATTCCGCGCGAGGATGCCGAAGTTGTCCGTCGATTGAAGGATGCAGGCGCTGTACTTTTAGGAAAACAGAACCTGCACGAGTTTGCTTATGGCGGCAGCTCGATGGTGAGCTACTACGGCGAAGTTCACAATCCCTGGGATCCATCGTGTATTGCTGGCGGGTCGTCGGGAGGGTCCGCAGCCGCAGTTGCTGCTGGGCTTTGCTATGGCGCTATTGCCACAGACACGGCGGGTTCGATTCGCGAGCCGGCGGCTTTGTGCGGCGTGGTTGGCTTGAAGCCGACTTATGGACGGGTGAGCACGCGGGGTGTGATCCCACTCTCCTGGTCGCTTGACCATGTGGGGCCGATTGCGGCGACAGTGTCCGATGCGGGAGTGATCCTGCAAGCGATTGCGGGGTTCGATGCTGGAGACATCAACAGTGAAGACGTTCCTGTGGCGGGCTATGTCGCTGGGCTGGGCAGCCGTCCGAAGACGCTGCGAATCGGAGTGCCGCGAGCGTATTTCTTTGAGAGCCTTGATCCAGAAATCGAATCGGCTGTGAATCAGGCTTTATCGGTATTGACGACGCTGGGTGCGGATATCCGCGATATCGAACTGGAGGCGCCGACCGATCGCACAGTGCAGAGCGCGGAGTCGTATGCGTATCACGCTGAGCATGTGGCGCGGACTCCTGAGCTTTATCAGGCGGAAACGCTGCGGCGAATCCGCACCGGGGCCGACGTTTCTGCGACCGACTACATTCATCGCCGACGAGAGTTGGAAAGGGCTCGGCGCGAGATTGGGAAGGTGTTTGAGAGCATAGATGTTTTCATCACCCCGACCACGCCTGTTCTTCCACCCACGATCGCAGAGTTGAAAGAGAATCCTGAGCGCTTGCGGCCGACAGAAATTCTTCTGTTGCGAAATACTCGTCCTGTGAATGTTTGGGGGCTGCCTGCAATCTCGGTTCCTTGTGGATTTAGCAGAGGCGGGCTTCCGATTGGATTGCAGATTGTCGGACCGCATTGGGGAGAAGCGCTGATTCTGGAAATTGCCCACAGCTACGAGCAAGCTACTGACTGGCACAAACGCGGGCCCATGTTACGGGTTGAGTGAATTGGTTGCTAATATGTTTTCGTGCCAGTCAAAAGACCGCTGAAGTCCGAACCCACAATTCTTCAAGCAGAGGCCTTTGCTGCCGTTCCCTGGTTGGTTCATGGCTTCAGCACGCGGCATAGCGGCTTCTCGCGAGTTTATGGGGGAGGCGCGCTCAACCTCGGATTTACCGAACAGGATTCGCGCAATGCGGTGGAACGCAATCGCACTGTTTTTCTTAGCAAATTTGGATTCCTCAAGAATGGCCAGCCGTGGCCGCTTGTCATGCTGCGGCAAATCCACTCTGATCTTATTCATCGCGTGAACAAGCTTCCCGAGGAACAACTCGCAGGCGATGGTCTGCTCACGGACACTCCAGGAATGCTGCTGGGCATAGGGACTGCCGATTGTCTGCCGATCATCCTGGTGGATGTTAAGAAGAAAGCTGTTGGAGTTTTCCACGCCGGTTGGAGGGGCACGCTGAAGCGCATTGTTGAAAAAGGTATCGGAGAAATGGGGCGCTACTTTGGGACTGTGCCGGGTGACGTCAAAGCCGCCATCGGGCCAGGAATTCATGGCTGCTGTTATGAAGTGGGCACGGAGGTGCGCGACCAGTTCGCGTCACAGTTTGCTTACGCCGCCGAACTGTTTCGCGAGAGCAAGGAGTCGGACCCGATCCGGAAAAAATATCCGCTGCTTTTCCTGAGTGCGCGGCCACCGGGCCACAGTGATCTGCCGAAGAAGGTATTCCTCGATTTGGCCGAAGCCAATCGGCGTCAGCTGATTGATGCCGGCGTGCCCGCCAAAAATATCAGTGTGTCGCCCTTGTGCACCTCGTGCCGCACGGATCTTTTGTTTTCGCATCGCAAGGAGAATGGAGTTACGGGGCGGATGATGGCGGTGGTTGGAATTCGGGCGTAGCTGGCGGAGGGCTTGTTGAAGATATTGGGCGGAATCGTGTTGCTGATGATGCTCGGCTCGAAAATCGGCGCGGCGGCAGTTGATCCGGCAAAAATGGATGCAATCTTTACCGATCTGAAATCGGACACTGCGCCCGGCGGGGCGGTGCTTGTAATTAAAGACGGGCGGGCTGTGTTCGCACGCGGGTACGGGGTGACGGATCTGCGAACCTTGGGCAAGATTGGCGTCCATACCAATTTCCGCCTGGCATCGGTCAGCAAGCAGTTCACTGCGATGGCCGTCATGCTACTGGTTCACGACGGCAGACTTCGTTACGACGACCGATTGACTGATGTATTTCCTGATTTTCCTGCCTATGGGCGAGCCATCACTATCCGCCATTTGCTGAACCATACTTCCGGGCTTCAGGACTACGAAGATCTTATGGAGCCAGATAACGGTGCATCTCCTGAGAAAATTCCCCAAATCAAAGATGCTGGGGTGCTGGCACTTTTGAAGCAGCAAACATCCACCAAGTTCGTGCCAGGAGCGAAGTGGGAGTACAGCAATTCCGGGTATGCCGTGCTGGCCATGGTCGTGGAAAAAGTATCGGGCAAGGCGTTCGGTCAATTTTTGCAGGAGCGCATTTTTGGTCCGCTGAAGATGCAGAGTTCGATTGCATATGAGCGGGGCAAGAATGAAGTTCCGCATCGCGCCTACGGTCACGCCAGGAAAGAAGCTGGTTGGCAGCAGACGGACCAGAGTTCGACTTCAGCTGTCTTGGGAGATGGCGGTATTTATTCATCGCTCGACGACTTGGCCAAGTGGGATGACGGGTTACGGCATCACCGCTTGCTGAGCGAGGTGGAGATGCGTCCGGCCTTCACTCCTGGGAAGCTGGAGCCGGCGGGACGCCGGCGCTACGGTCCGGCGGGGAACGCACTGTTCAGGGGCAAGCCTGCGGAGTATGGCTTTGGCTGGTTTCTGGATTCTTACAAAGGGCATGCGCGGATGTGGCATTTCGGGGAGACCGTAGGATTTCGGACGGCTTTCCAGCGCTTTGTGAACGACAAGCTCAGCATCATCGTCCTCTGCAATCGAGAGGATGTCAGCGCGGAGGAACTCGCGCTGAGAGTGGCGGACTTGTATCTACGGCGATGAGCGGTCTTGTAGCTTTTCTTGCAGCAGAGCGCCCGCTGGTAGTGAAGATGGGCGGATCATCTGCCTGTTTCTTGCGGTCCAGCCGGATCGAGTCCACGGGTTGGCGTCAACGGCAGGGATATTTTCTTGGAGCTAGTTTCTGTCGCCCCCTTGGGGCTTTGTCTTCCTGACAGCACTACCCACGGCTGACGCCGTGGGCTGCATTCTTGCGCCGCTCCGCGGCTCGCTTCGATTCTGAGTCTTGCGCTGCTTCGCGGCTCGCTTCGGTTGCCAGAACTACCAACGCCGCGATTGCCGCCATTTTCTGATCCTTGGTCCAGGGCGGCCCGAGAGAACGACCGACAGTTGAAATTTGTTGCTCTATCCGAGTCGCCGCTTTGCCGAACGCTGTCTGGACACATGCGTCGAGGTCACGCTCTCGAAACCCAGTGACCGGAAGATCCAGACTCTCGCATGCTTTCGAAAAGGCTTCGCGAAAGAATTCGCCTTCTGCCGCATGAATCAGGGCGTGTGAGGCGAGGATCTTTGCCAGAGGCGGTAGCGGGCGTCCTGAAGCCAGGAGAACGGCAGAACCGACGACACGATATTGGTCACCCAGTTCGCCTACCAGATCCCTCACCGCCGCCGAGGCAACGCGTTTTGAGGCGACAAAATAGTCCGCGAGAAACTGCTCTGCCTCTGGAAGGTCGAGACTCTTCGCAAAATGATAGGGCTGGTTTCCTCCGCGGGTTCTGGGTGCAATGATAGCGACGCGCTGCCGTTGAATGACCTCCACGGTGTCGGCGTTGCTGCAGACGGCCACGAGCGCTCCCCAGCCGGAATGCATTCGAACGCCGATAGCTGCGCGCTTCATCTGAGGCTGGTTTGCGGACGAGTTATAGCGAGTTTACTAGGAAGCGCTGTGGAGAGAACGCAAGTCGCCATGCGAAACCAGAAAGCGAGTGACTAGGGCGCAGGTGGAGTGGCCGGAGCGGGCGCCTGCGCACCGGTGTTCACCAGGTCTTTCAATTCCTTGCTGGGCTTGAAGAATGGAATTTTCTTGGCGGGGACTTCCACACGGTCGCCGGTCTTCGGATTGCGGCCGACGCGGGGCTTGCGCTGCCGGGTGCGGAAGCTGCCAAAGCCACGAATCTCGATCTTGTCGCCTACCCGAAGCGAGCGCACGATGCTGTCGAAGATGGTCTCGACGATGACTTCACTATCCTTGCGCGTCAACTCCGCCAGGCGGGAGACTTCATCGATCAGATCAGCTTTTGTCATACGTGTCTTGCTCCGTAGTTAGTCGAATTGAAGGAATCTACTTCGGCCGGAGCCGCCCCAAGCGGGCGGGCTTCAATAACTTCTCAAATTTGAGGGCGTTTGTGCAAGTTTAGTTGAGGGCCCTACTTCCACAAATAATAAAAACCAACGTGATGCTCGAGGAGTTTTTCCCGGGTGGGCAGCCATTCCGAGACATCTCCGAAGAGCACATCGAGGACGGTTTTGCGATCCCGTTCGGGATGTACCAGGACAGGCTCGCCCTTGAGCCCCACGGATTTGGCGGTATCGTCAACCGCAGCCTGGAAATCACCAACCTGATCGATGAGCTTCATAGAGAGTGCCTGCTCCCCAGTCCACACTTTGCCGTTGGCGATAGCCTTGATGTCATCGAACTTGGTTTTGCGGCCATCGGCTACAGCCTGAATGAACTGGCCGTGCATGTTATCAATCAGCGATTGAAGATACTCTTTTTCCGCGGGAGTCATATCCCGAGTGGGAGAGCCAGTATCCTTGAATTCACCGGCTTTCATGGTGATGTCCTTCAGCTTGGCCCAGTGCAACAGGTCGCCGTAATTCACCCACTCGGCAATCACGCCGATGGAACCGACGATGCTGCCTTTGTCGGCATAAATTTTGTTAGTAGCGGATGAAACATAATAAGCGCCGCTGGCACCGACCGATTCAATCGAGGCGACAATGCGCTTCTTCTTGTCGTCGCGGATGCGTTTGACTTCGCGGTAGATCTCCTCCGACGCTGCCACGCCCCCGCCCGGTGAATTCACGTGCAGGATGATAGCCTTGATGGAATCGTCGTCGCCAAATTTCTTGAGCTGATCCACCACAATCTTGGGACTGATAATTACGCCTTCGAGATCAACCACGCCAATCTTGTTGCCGAAGCCGCGAAACGCCGTGCTTTCTTCATTGGATCGCAGCGTTAGATAGACCAGGGTAAATACCGCCAGGACGAAGAGGAAGAAGGCTCCTCCGCCGATGACAATCCACAGTAGCGTGCGGGAACGACCGGTATCTGGCATACGGTTTGGGTAGTGTAGCACTTGGGGACAGTTTCGAGTTTCCGGTTTCTAGTTTCTGGTTAATGAGATTCTGGCGGTTGGATGGACTGCATTAGGCCGTGCAGGAGGCGACTGACTTCGCCGGATACCGTCATTAGACGTCCAAGGCAATCTTGGGAAACGTAGCCTAGATTCGCACCAATCATCACCTGGGTTTCCATTTCGACGAGAGAACCTCGGGCTTGGCCAAGAAACTGGCGAAATTCTCCCTTTGAGAGCCTGCCCTGGCCTTCTGCAATGTTGCTGGCGACAGAGACTGCTGAGCGCCTCAACTGGCTGGTGAGACCGTAGGTTTCGTCTTTTGGGAAACTCTGGGTGGCACGGTAAACGTCCGTCACCATTGCAACTGCTTTCTGCCAAACGATGAGGTCTTTATACGAGTGTCCCATACCAAACTCCTGATCCTGACAGAAACTAGAAACCAGAAACTAGAAACCTGTCTGTGACGGATGAACAATCACTGTCAGCGCCCCCGGCGCCACGGTTACCTCAATCGGAGTCTGGCAGACGTATTCACCGTCGGCGTATACGTCCATCGGGCTCTCCGTTTCGAGCCGCAGCTTCTCCGCTTGGAAGTATTCGACTTCCGGGATGGTTAAATGACGGCCGAAATAAACGGTGGGAAAGAGGCAGAATAACCTGAATTTGTTTAGGTCTGAGACCACACAGATATCGAGCAAGCCATCATCGAGTCGGGCGCGGGGAGCGATCCTCATCCCTCCGCCAAACGTGGGAGTGTTGGCGAACGCGGCCAGGATGGTTGGATTTTCGCTGCGGACGATGGCAGCGGGCTGATTTTTCTGCGGCAGCAGAATTCGCATTGGGACCGCAGCAAATTGAAAAAGCGATGGAACCGTACTGAGAATGTAACCACCGTGCCCGCGCATCCAGCGCGGAAGGCCATTGGCGCGGCGTGCGATGTCGCCGTCGAGACCTACACCGGCGATACAGCAGAAATAGGTCGAGTTTCTGGTTTCCGGTTTCCAGTTTGCGGAATTTGGCGATGGCACTACGGCCGGGGAGGAGACGGTCGGCAAGGGCACGGTCGGGAAGGGCGCGGCTTTAGCCGTACCGTACGGGCTGGCGTCCTCGGGCTTTGGCCCTTGGGGTAGGGCGGGCATGATTAAGCCCAGATCAATCATACGCACATTGTTTTTGCCTGATAAAAACCTGCGCCACGCTGTC
>DATHJP010000773.1:0-3990 GCA_035489695.1 Terriglobales bacterium | reverse complement strand
CATCGCGATCTCGAAATCTTCGAGCCGTAGTTAGAACGGGAGCTGTGCCTGAAGGTTGAAGTTCTCGCGCTTCGGTCGGTTGCGCTCTGCTGGCATTGCGCCGCAGACTAGCGACGCGTCGATTAGCGGTCAACACATGGTGACCGTTTGCTCCACGATCAACGGCCTTCCGAACAGACGAAGCGCGCGGAGTCTAGCCTCCGGCGCGCTTTTTCGCAATCGCCTTCTTGATATCCGCCTCGCGGATGGTCTGCAGCTGTTGGTACTGCGCAGGGCTAAGAATTTTCTGCAACTGCGGCGCGCTTTCGTTGTGGATAGCGTGGAGTTGCTTCATCTTCTGCATTGGCGGAAGCGAAGGATTGTTCTTGATCGCCTCGATTTTTGGACCCTCTGCTTTTAGGATCGGCAGCATCTGCATCTTTTGTTGTGGCGTGAGTTTGAGCTGTTGGGACAACGCTTGCATCTTCGCCGCCGGGTCGGTGGTCTGGCCCGGGGCGGCGGGCGCGAGGGTCAGAAACGCAAAAAGGCAGGCGATGGAAGTCAGGAGCGTGAAAGGTTTTTTCATGGCTGCATTATACATAGCAACGCGCGATTAGCCATATTGGACTTAAGTCGCATGAAGAAACACGATCGAATCAATCCATCACATTGTGGGACTGCGCCGCAGGCACGCGATACACCAGACGGCCATCGCCGCATGGAGAACCACCGCCGGCCACAACGCCACTCCTTGCAGCCCAAAGCCGATGCCGACGAAAGCGAGAACGGCGACGGCGGCAACGTTGTAAAGGACCATTACCGCGACCAATCCTCTCGCGGCGCGGCTTTGCGTGTCACCGCGCGCCAGCCAGCAGGCGACACCCAGGGCGAGCAACGCGGCTCCGGCCACGCGCCCGAGCATCACCGCCGTGGGCGCGTCGAGCTCTGAACCGAGCAGCAGCCGGACGACGACGGAAGGCGCGACCATCAAAGCCAGTCCCGCGGCCGCTTCGATGATGGCGGTGAGTTTAAGCAAACGGTTCATCGCGTTTGGGCGAAAGGCAGGCGGTCATTTCGGACGACCTGCCTCGCGGATAGGTAGTGAATGGTGGTTAGTCGTTGACCTTGACGTATGCTTCTTCAGCGGCCTTCTTATCCGACTCTGACAATTGCGACGAGCCGAGTTTGAAGGTCAGCTTGTCGATCGTGCCCGTGAAGCGGAACGGCAGCTCGTAGCTGTCATCCACGCCTGTGCGCGTATCGATCCCAATGTCGAAGGTCTCGTCGGCGGTCATTACGAGCGGAATCGTATGCTTGAGGGTTTTGCGGGCCAATTCCTTGCCATCTACCGATAGTACGCCGGTGCCGCCCTTCCCGGGGCCGGGTCCGTCGTATTTAAAGTCGAACACAAGCGTGTGCTTGCCCGGTTTGAGTGCCTTGCCGAACCAGTCTTTGCCTATTCTACCACCTACGCCGCCTTCCCAACGGAATCGCTCCAGATCGAGAAGGTTGTAAACGAAGACTGGCTTGCCTTTTTGCAAGAAGAGGCCGTAGCCGCCGAAGCGTCCGCCCAGCGTCACGATCATTCCCTCCGCGCCGCCTTTGGGAATAGTCACCTCCGCAGTGATGGTGTAGTCCTTGTCCAAAATGCCGGGAGCGTTGCCGAGCGGAATGCCGGCATTCTCACCCGTGTAAGTGAACACAGTTTTCCCGGCGACCGCGCTCGGTCGCGGCGTCTGGAGGCGCACAAAGGCCCTGTTATCCAAGGGGAAGACGTTGTATTTCGCCGCCTCGGTCAGGAACAATGCCTGCAACTCCTTTAGCTTGTCGGGATTCTTCGCGGCTAGGTCGTTGTTTTGCGAATAATCATCGGCAATGTGATAAAGCTCCCATTGGTAGCCTGTGGCGAGGTCGGGCAGCTTGCCCGTTGCCAGCTCCCAAACCGCGGAAGGCGGAGCCGTGTTGGCCATCCACCCGTCGTGGTAGATCCCGCGGTTACCGCCCAACTCGAAATACTGCGTGTCGCGCTTCGACGGGACATTAGCATTCGCCTTATCAAACGTGTAAGCCATGCTTACGCCTTCAATCGGCTTCTGCTTGATTCCGTTTACCTCCTCAGGTGCTTTGATGCTGGTGGCCTCCAGAATCGTCGGCATGATGTCAATGACATGGTGAAACTGCGTGCGGATGCCGCCGGCGTCCGTGATGTGCCCGGGCCACGAAATGGCCAGACCCTGCCGGGTGCCGCCGAAATGCGACGCGATCTGCTTGGTCCACTTGAAAGGTGTATCAAACGCCCACGCCCATTGCACCGCCATGTGGGGGTAGGTCTTGTCCGAGCCCCAGCTTTCATAATGCAACAACTGCAAAGGCTCGGGGACGTCCAAAATACCGTTGAAGGCGGTGAGTTGATTGTAGGTCCCGTAGAGGGTGCCTTCGGCGCTGGTGCCGTTATCGCCGCAAATATAGATGATGATCGTGTTGTCGAGTTTGCCCTCATTTTCGACCTCTTGAATGACCCGGCCAATCTCATTGTCAGTATAGGCTACGTAGGCGGCAAAGACCTCCGCCTCGCGCGCGTCGAGTTTCTTTTGCAGCAGGGAAAGCGAGTCCCACCTTGGCAGCTTTGCGCTTGCATACTCGGCCTGACCGTCCGGCCACGGAGTGAGCTGAGTATCTGCGGGGATCACACCTAGCTGCTTCTGGTTGACGAAGACCCGTTCGCGCAACTCTTCATAGCCCGTGTCGAACTTACCTTTGAATTTCTCGATCCACTCCTTAGTCGGCTGGTGCGGCGAGTGGGTGCCGCCGGGCACATAATAAACAAAGAACGGCTTGTCAGGTGCAGCCGCGTTCAAATCGCGCATGTGCTTGATGGCCTCGTCCGCCAAGTCGGTGGTAAGGTTGTAGCCGGGCTTGCCGATCCACGGGAAGATCTGAGTATGATCACGGAACAGATACGGCGTCCACTGGTCAGTCTCGCCGCCCACGAACCCGTAGAAATAGTCGAAGCCCATTCCCGACGGCCACTGGTCAAAGGGACCGACGACGCTGTATTGAAAGGAGGGCGTGTTGTGGTTCTTCCCAAACCACGAGGTGGCATAACCGTTTTCCTTGAGAATGGAGCCGATGGTGGCGTTCTCCACGCCGATGACGGAATCGTAGCCCGGGTAACCGGTGGACAATTCGCCGATCACGCCAGTGCCCACCGAGTGATGGTTGCGGCCGGTGATCAGCGCCGCTCGCGTGGGCGAGCAAAGTGCGGTGGAGTGGAACTGCGTGTAGCGGAGCCCCGTCTTAGCGATGCGGTCCAAAGCAGGCGTCGGGATGACGCCGCCGAAAGTACTCGATACGCCGTAGCCCTGGTCGTCGGTCATGATGAGGAGAATGTTGGGCGCGCCTTTGGGCGGCACGACGCGCGGCGGCCAGTACGGCGTCGAATCCAGGTAGCTTTCCTTGATCATGCCGCCGAACGGCATCGGTGGTGGCGGAATTCGCGTCCCGTCAATAGTGACTGTGGTGCTGGGCGAACCGGGTGTGCCATTGATTTGCTGGCCTGATGCTGGCACGGCGGCGAACATCGCCGCCGCAGTCGTCAGCAGTGACAAGCCGTAGTATTTCGATGGGTGGTTCATGGTTTGGGTCATTGTTTTTTGACTGTCACCCGGACACAACCGGCGGGTCGCCCTTCACTTGAGCGGACCTGGAACGAGCCGATCCCGCACCATGAAACCGCGCTTTTCCAATTCCTCTCGCAAACGTGACGAAACTTGTCCGGAAAGCGCGACCAGCGCGTTCTTATTTTTACCAGCTTGGGCCGCCAGTTTTTGCACGTTGCTCGCGAAGCCGGCCGCGCCAGCCGTCCAAGCGGCGTAATCCCATTGAAGTGCTACGATGATTGTTCCGTCTTTCGCCACGCAGATCGGAAAGTCGCCATCAGCCTTGGCGTCGATCCCTACAGTACAAACACTGTGCTGCAACATGAATTGGATGGAATCGCCTGGGCGTCGT
>DATHJP010000772.1:0-2029 GCA_035489695.1 Terriglobales bacterium | reverse complement strand
ATCCAGTTAGTGTCTGCTGTTTCTCCCGGTAGCGCTCGATGATCTCAGGATAAGAGATCAATCCGAAACGAGTGAGCTTGTCAGCGTAATCGCGATATAGGCCTTCGTCGAAGCCCAGTTGCTGACTGACAGGTTGGGGATGTAGCGCAACCAGAACCCGGAGTGCCCCGGCAGGCTTCTGGAAAAGCGTAGGCGGGAGGCGGAGGAAAACGCCCATCAGCAGAATGATTCCCAAGGCGATGAACCGTAAATTAAGCAAAGGATGAGCAGACATTCTGTCGGCCGGAAGTAGCGAAGATGTAGCGGTTCTGAGCGTTGTAGCAAATTCCAATCTCATCAGGCCCAAAACTTAACATCCGGAAAATCGTTGCTGCTCGTGCTCAGCAGGTTCGCAGTGTTTTTTTGCCTCGATTACACAGCTACGACCTCGCTCAATGCCAACCCTGCACCACAGTCAGCGAAGTCTGCTCCAGCTCGTTGATCCGAATAGATTCAGGCAGCGACAGGGGCACCTCATCTACCTTGTTCGCGTGCGAAATTGCAAAGACACTGAGTTGTTGCCACCAGGAGGCTGTGTAGGCCCTGTTATCCCATTTAAATCGGGAAGCAGGAGCTGGTGGCAAAACCATCGGACCATCTTCTGGAGGCGGAAGATTGAGCCCACCGACAAACCAAACCCGGCTTCCTGAAACCAATGTCATGCGAACGGCCTTCCCAAGGTCGTCGATCGGATCCTGGGAGATCATTTTCGCTTTCATTAGATCATAGCGATGGACCCGATGATCAGCGATGCTGGGAATAGTCATCCACGGCGCCGCGCCGCAGTAATAGCGCTGAAACGGGATTCCTAACTGCCATGGAGCAACTACAATCAAATCGCCCGGTGCAGCTCGCGCGGCAACGGTCCGCGCGGCCATGTCGACGTTCGTTTGGCGTTCCGTGATAGCTGACCAATCGGCGAATGGCGCTGCGATCAGCGCAGCCGATCCGAATCCCAGCTTAGCCAAGCGTAACCAAGTGGATGTGCAAAGACTCGAGGCCATTAAGTCTAGGGCAGCGGCAATCAGACAGATCAAAGCGAGATAGTACCAAGCGCTGGTAGTATAACTGAGGACTCGAAGAAACAGGTAACAGCCAGTAATACTTAATCCGGATACTATCACCGCAAACCAAATAAGGTCGCGGTGCGGAACAGGCTGACCGCGGTGGTTTTTATAAGTTCGAAAAATGAATACTCCTGCTAAGCCAAGCGCGACGGAGTACCAGAGCGCCGGAATACTATAACCCGGATTTCCAAGAGCGACTTCAAAGTGCTTCCACAAGGAATAAAGGGTCGGTGCGCCGCGCACTAAAATGTTCCAATCTCGGGCGCGGGCGTAGGCCGGGACATAAGCTAGAAGGCTAGCGAGGACGGGCGCGCAAATCGCAGCGACCACCAGGAGATCTTTGAAACGACGCTGGAAGAGGAAGACTATCGCAGCCGACGCAACGATGGCTATCAACAGAATGCTATTGTAAAGGAGAACTTGAACGCCAAAGAAACTAACTAACATCGCCGTGACGCCACGTCTCGGAGTCGAAGCGAGAAGGAGACTGCCGACACACCCAAACATCAGCACGATGAGTGCACTGCCCAACCCGTAACCTCGAATAGTTGTTCCCCATACGAAAAAGGTTGTGTTTAAACTCAGCAACCCGAGCCCAACCAGTGGAATTCCACCACGAAATAACCGCGAGTTGATCCAAAATACGCCCACAAGTAAGCCACCGACGCAAAAGCCAAGAACGCGTAATACGGTGTCGCTCGAGCCGAACAAGATGGTGTAGATGCGAACAATGAACGGAAATAACGGCGGGAAGGCTTCGTGCTGGAAGTTTCCTAGAAGGTCGGATAGCGCTGGCATTCCCGCCAATTGAACAGCGGCGCATTCATCTCGCCAGAGCGCGTTCGCATGAAACGCTCGAACCAAAAGCAATGAGAAGATGGCTGCCGTTAAAAAAAAGCCGAGAAGCCATTCGGCCTTGCTAA
>DATHJP010000771.1:0-5104 GCA_035489695.1 Terriglobales bacterium | reverse complement strand
CGCGAAATACTGTGCACCGATTCGTGAAACCGCGAGGATGGGGACGGACGGTCCCTCATGCGTTCCCCAAACTACGCGAGCGCGAATGAACTGGGAATTGCGCAGCTTGTCATTGTTGTTGAGGATTTTGGCCTTGGCCAGCACAGTCTGAGTTGCGTTATCCACCTGAGCAGAAATAAAACTGATACGGCTATTTGCGATGACGTCTCCGGCGCTGTCTACAATTTGCACCGGCAAATTCATCTTAAGCTGCGAGGATCGCTCAATCGGAACGTAGATATAAATTTCCAGAGCGCCCGGCTTGTCTATGGTGGTCAAGACAGTGGTGTTGGTGACTCGATCGCCGACGCGCACCGGGATGTCGCCTACAACGCCGGTTCTCGGCGCCACTACCCGGTAGTAGTGCAGTTGGACCTTTTGCTCCCTGACTTGCGCTTGCAACGCCCGCAACTGAGATTCCGCGGCGTCCAGCGCGGAGCGCGCCTGGTCCAACTCCTGTTTGCTCACCACTCCTGCGGCGGCCAGCCCGGAGATACGCCGATACTGCTGCTTGGCGTACTCGACGTCCGCGCGCTTGGATGCCTCCGTGTCCTCCTGGCTTTTTACCGTCGCCTGTTGTTTCAATGGATCAATTTGCATCAGCGGGGTTCCGGACGAAACACGGTCCCCGGAATGAACATAAATCTGTGTAATCTGCCCTTCGACCTGCGGCATGATGACCGCGGAGTCCCGCGACTTGAGCGTAGCGACGTAATCCGTGGTGTCGTTAAAAGTGGTTGAACGCGCCACCTGAAGTTTGACCGGGACCCCCTGTGGCCCCTGGGCTTGCGATCCTTTGGCGGAACTGTCACCACAACCGGCGCCCAAGGCAGTCAGTCCCACTGCCGCCGCCAGGAGGATTGCGGGGAGCGAGCCACGAGGCGAAATTCGACAAAATCGTCGAGTAAGAATCCTCGATTTCATCTTGGCTACCCTACCACGCAACTTCTAAGCGGCAAAGCGGCACCCTGAGCCGGCTCAACAGGAACGGCAGGACGTTAGACAGTAGAAGCAGAGTCCTGGCGAGCTTTGGAGGACTAGAAATATGAAGTGAGCTGGAATTGTCCGTGACGAGCTAAACGCCGGGGAGAAGCCGGATTCTGCGAGTGTCAGGCGATTGGAGGCTTATCTCTTGCGAGTTTTGGTGGCGTCGTTCATGTGTCGTTCTTCGGCAACCACGGCCAGATAAAGCAAGCAGAAGGCGACGATAACGACGGCTACAATTATTCCCATCGGGGTGCTCCCATTGTCCCTAATCTAGCGCCGCCAACTACAGCTCTCAAGGCACCAAGGTACCCAGGGCAGTACCACCACCATCGTGCTAGGCGGGCGGAGTCGGAGCCTCGCCTCTCGGGGCTTCTGCTACATTGTTGCCACCATGAAACCGGGTCGCAGTTTTGCCAGCGACAACAACGCGGGCATCCATCCTGAAGTCCTGAAAGCCGTCGCTGCTGCCAACCAAGGTCATGCGGTTGGGTACGGAGATGACCCTTATACGGAGTCCGCGGTAGGCAAATTTAAGCAACATTTTGGCGCCGACGTTGACGTCTTCATCGTGTTCAACGGCACCGCGGCCAATTGCCTCAGTCTTAGGGCCTTGACCGACTCCTATCAGGCGGTGATCTGCACCGAGGCTGCGCATATCTACACCGACGAGTGCGGAGCTCCCGAAAAATTTACGGGATGCAAATTGATTCCCATCCCCAGCCCGGACGGGAAACTGACCGTCGCGGCCGTAGAGGGTGCGTACCACGGCATCGGCGATCAACACCATGTCCAGCCACGCGTCATTTCGATTACGCAGTCCACCGAAATGGGGACGGTTTACCGGCCGGAAGAAATCAAAGCCCTGGCTCGTTTCGCCCATAAGCGGGGCATGTTCCTGCACATGGACGGCGCCCGCATCGCCAATGCCGCTGCCAGCCTGGGCTTGACGCTGCGCCAGGCTACCCGCGATTTGGGGGTGGATGTTCTCTCCTTCGGCGGCACCAAGAACGGCTCGATGGGTGCGGAAGCGGTTGTGTTCTTCGACAAGAAACTCGGTCATGACTTTCAATATCTGCGCAAACAGGGAATGCAGCTCGCCTCCAAGATGCGGTTCATTTCGGCGCAGCTCGATTGTCTGCTCTCCAACGATTTGTGGCTGAAAAATGCGCGGCATGCGAACCGGATGGCTCAATTGCTACAAAAAGGATTGAGCGATATTCCTGCGGTGAGGATCGTTTATGACGTGGAAGCCAACGGAGTGTTCGCCAAGATTCCGGCTGACGCCGTCGCCCGGCTGCAAAAGCGATATTTCTTTTACGTATGGAATGAGGAGGAATCGGTGGTGCGATGGATGTGCTCTTTCGATACCACCGAGGAAGATGTGAAGCGGTTTGTGAAGTTTGTGGCGGAAACGGTCAAGCTCAGGTAAAGGGGCTCCAGCATCACGGTTGCTTTTTGATTTTGGTTCTACTAGATTGACGCCTTCATAGTTAGTAAGGTGTTGGGGTTGGCAACTTAGCGGATGTTAGGAGAGGTCATGGAACGTAGAGCAGTGCGCATAATCTTCTTGAGTGCGGCAGTGCTTCTAATTTTGGGTATTTTCGGATGTGGACACGATCAGGAACTCACTTCCATGACGGTTACGCCCAGCAACACTACGATCATAGGCCAGGGATTGGAGTTGCAGTTTACGGCGGTTGGTCACTACATCCATCCGCCGGAGAGCAAGGACATTACGAGTACCGTAATCTGGAAATCAACCGCAGAACAGATTATTTCTTTCATCACCCCCGACAAGCCGGGTCTGGCTACCTCAGGTCTGGGCTGCGGGACGAATATCGGCATCTCCGCAGTGGTCTATAGCAACCCAAACAATCCATCTTCGGGAAACGCGGTTATCGGCACGGCGACGGTGAGTGTGACCCAGCCCAACGACCCCAATTGCCCATAAAGAAAGGCGGACCGGTTTTTTAGTCTTCGGCAAGAAACTTGCCCAGTGTGGGTTTGTGTTTCTGGGTTCGCTTTTTCTTTTTCTTGCGATCGGGGACTACCCGCAATCCGGGCGGCGCGCCAATCTGCTCGCGCGCCATGGTCTTTACCGCTTCTACCGCAGTAAATGGCTTCGGTTTTTTCTTCTTCGCCATTCTTTTCGCTTCAGTTCACTGACAGTTTAACCCGGTCTTTTCTCTCTTCCGCGCACTTTCCCTGGAATATGCAATAATCGAACCAACTGCCATGGACGAAAAAGAATTCTTTGACGAGCGGCCGGAGAAGAAGATGGCCACGTTGAACTGTCCTCATTGTCATCAGCCTGCGGAGTATGAGGTCACATGGATCGTCCGTACCAAGAAACGGCAACTTGCGGGCCGCGCTGACGAGCGGGATCGCGCCCGTTTCGCCAAGGCGCGCTCCTACATGTTGCGTAAAGATGATCTGATGGCCTGCAAGAATATGCGCTGCCGCAAGCGCTTCGAAATCTCCGGCGTGCAGTCGGTAGTCTTCACCGAATAGTCCGCATTCCCGCTTTCCATCACCGTCATTTATACTTGCTGGTTTCCGCTGGGTGTGTCGCGATTTGTAGAGGAACATAATGAAGATCCTGGTTTGCATGAAGCAGGTTCCGCAGAAAGATGCGCCTCTGAAGTTGAACGAGGCGGGGACCTGGATTCGTGAAGACGTTTCTTACGAGGTGAACGAACCCGATGCGTACGCGCTGGAAGAGGCTTTGCGCCAGAAGGAAAAGCACAGCGGGGAAGTAGTCGTTATCACCGCCGGTCCGCAGCGAGCGCAGCAAGTCTTGCGGGAAGCCCTGGCCAAAGGCGCCGATCGCGCCATTCATCTCGAGGACAATGCCTTTGTTGGTCTCGATGCCTACAACACTGCCCGGGCTTTTGCGGCTGCAATCAAGGATGAGCAGTTCGATCTAATATTCACCGGCCTTCAATCCGATGATTATGGGTACGCCCAGACCGGCGTCATCCTGGCGGAATTGCTGGGCAGGCCGCACGCCACAATCATCATGCAAATCGAGAAAAGCGACAGCGGTATTCGGGTCAAGCGCGAGCTTGAGGCCGGATACTTTCAATTCGTTGACATGCCGCTCCCCGCGGTGCTGACTATTCAATCCGGAATCAACAAACTGCGTTACGCCACGTTAATCGGCATCAAGCAAGCCAAGAACAAGCCCATGCGCAAGGTGGCTCTGGCGGAGGTGCAGTCCTCAGTGGGCGCAAATCTTCAGAAAATTGAGCGGCTCTACATCCCTCAGAAAACCAAGAACACAGAAGTTTTGGAAGGTCCGCCAGCAGAAGTCGCCAAGAAGCTGGTAGAAAAGCTGCGTAACGAAATCCGAGTTTTGTAAGCGAAAATGAATTCATGCCTGACAATATTCTGGTTATCGCTGAACAACGTGACGGCAAACTAAACCGCGTTTCGTGGGAGACGCTCACTGCGGGCCAGTCGCTGGCAGCGGAAACCGGTTGGATGCTCGAAGCTGCGGTAGTGGGCAGCGGAACTGAGAACCTGGCCAAGGAAGTCGCGGGGAAAAAAGTAGCCAAGGTTTTTGCGATTGATTCATCCAAACTTGAGCCCTACACGCCTGACGCGTGTGTTTCAGCGCTAAAACAATTTCTGACTTCACATCCCGCTAAGCTGGTGCTCATGCCCCACACCTATCAGGTGCGCGACTTCGTTCCCAAGCTGGCTACGGCAATGGGACGCACTGCTATCACCGATTGCGTGGGATACAACAAAGCTGGCGACAAGCTTGTCTTTACTCGCCAGATGTTTCAAGGCAAGCTGGCTGCCGACGTCAGCTTCGCCTGTGATGCCCCCTGGTTCGTCACTTTCCAGAACGGTGCTTTTCGCGGAGATAAGGTCGAAGCCGGCTCCGCTGCCGCACCAGTCGAAACTGTCAAAGTGGACATTGGGGACAACGTCATCCGTACAAAGCCACAGGCAGTTTTCAAAGAGGCCAAGCAGGCCGTAGATCTGACGCAAGCAGAGATCATTGTCGCCGTGGGCCGCGGTATCAAAGAACAGAAGAACATTGAAATCGCGAAGCAGCTTGCCGAAGCTC
>DATHJP010000770.1:0-2138 GCA_035489695.1 Terriglobales bacterium | reverse complement strand
TGCCAGCGGTGGCAACCTGGCGCTGGCCTGGGTAGGAGGGACGCCACCCTATCTCGTCCAGCAAAAGGCCAGCCTCACGGACACTAATTGGGTCAATGTGACGACGACCACTAATCTCGGCACCGTCGTCCCTCGATCAGGGCCCACGGGATTCCTGCGCGTTTCTGATCACCCTGCGACCCCTTGATGGGTTCGGCCTCCAGGCCCCCGGTCGACACCAAACCGGCCGAGGGCCACCGTTTAACTCCTATCCCAGGCGGACTAAAACTGCGGTGGCTCAACATTGCAGATTCGTGCGTTGTCCTTTGTTGGTAATTCGGATTGCGATAAAGCGAAGCTTGGGCGCAAACGGTGTCCTCAGCGAATAAGATCTCCTTCACCTGCCCTTGAAACTCAGAGCTTGCTCGTGTGAGCAAGAAGCGGGCTTCGGCCAGAAAAGCAAAACCGTGTGTCCACCGAAGCCCGCTTCCAATTAAACATTCAAATGTTGATCACTCTCATCAGACAGAACACATTCGTGTAATGGTAAAGCCACATAGCGCGGTTGGCGTGTTTCGGTTTCTCTCTGCGCGGATTGCCACAAATCCAGGAGACAAGTCAACCGCATCGATTTGGTTTTTAACGGTTCAGGCCAGTCCAGAATTCCGCCTGATCATCTTGACCTGGCCGAACTGACTGAGGCGGAGTTATACCATTGTGTCCCGGTGAATGACCCGGACCTTTTGCAAAAACGCGAGCACCGGCGACAGGTTGGAGATCGACTGGTCTCGTTCCTTAATCTGCGAATGAGAGGCGGCAGTCACGTCTATCTCATGAACGAAATCGTTGTCAAACTTCCCGCGGAGAACCAGTCATTCATGCAACGCCTACTTTCCAAAGGAACGTACAGCATCCGAATTCGCGAGGGCGGCCATGCGTTGCTGAATTTGCAGAACCTCATCGGCTACACGGTCTATCCGGGCGTCTCTGAACTCCCGAGGGATACCTGGATGGCACAACCAAAAGCCGCGTGATGAATGGCCACGCGGCATCGGTGGAACGTACTGTCGTTGGATACCGACACCTTTCCGGTTGAGAAGCGCGGCATCGCTTTGGGATGCAACGCGGTCGTGATCTTGCACAAACCTTAAAGGGCGGCACCCCATCTTAAACATTTCTTTCCAGCGCGGGTCCGCGCCTCGCCCCTCCCAACGAACGCTCGACACCGAGTCGAACACTCGACGCGAAAAGGACGTTTGGGAAATTTGCCCACGTTCGCCAATCGATTTCGAACCGAGCTAAGCCGCTGCGCCAGCGCCTCCTCGAAAGAAACAGAGCTTCCGCCAAACACGTGGCACTCATCATGCAAAAGAGGTAAGCGTCGGTCAGTATTGGACAAAACGTATGAAACGAAGAGTAACAAACAGCGAAATTTCTC
Organism: Terriglobales bacterium; assembly: GCA_035489695.1. GTDB lineage: Bacteria > Acidobacteriota > Terriglobia > Terriglobales > Acidobacteriaceae > 40CM-3-55-5. Next base: position 721 of record DATHJP010000770.1, on the reverse strand, counting down.
AAAGGCGCACAGACCTTATTTTGTGGCGTCGTTTTAGTCGCGGTTTCTGGTTTGTGATCCGGACAGCGAGCCTGGCGACCGATCGGCGGAACCAAAGTCTTGTTCGGACACTTCGCGCTCAGCGAGTCGAACCTCATCTTAACGCGCCAGCCTCACGACCATCACTTCAACCCGTTACACCATGAAAATATCAAATCCATTCAACATATTGCGTTTGCTCACATTCGTCGCCGCCGTGACATGCCCGGCCGGGTTACGAGCCCAGTCTGCAGCGGCATCGGCTGCCAACAGCCAGGAGGTTACACCGGCAGGCGATGAACTTACCTGGCCCCGCGAGTTCGAAGACAGCGGCACCAAGGTGGATATTTATCAGCCTCAAATCGAGAAGTGGGAGGGAACCGATTTTGAGACCAGATCGGCAGTGGCAATCACACCCCCAGGAAGCTCGAATGCGCCGGTTTATGGCGTGTTTTGGATGAAAGCCCGGACGGATGTGGATAAGGCCGCGCGGATTGTCACGCTCAACGAAATAGAAGTCACCAGGGCAAAGTTTCCCTCCGTTCCAGAGCTCCAGAACGAATACCTGGCGCTCATTCGCAAGCATGTTCCAACCGTCAGCAAAACTGTGGCGCTGGATCATCTCGAAGCCAGCTATGCTGTTTCCGAGGCCGTGAAGAAAGCGCGCACCGTCGTTGTAAAGAACGACCCGCCGCGCGTCATC
>DATHJP010000769.1:0-12015 GCA_035489695.1 Terriglobales bacterium | reverse complement strand
CATCCTCACCATGATTCGGTCACCGTGGACCAGATTGTCGCGGTGTTGCTGAAAAATGCCGAAAACGCATGCAAGGTCGTCCGCGAGACTGTGGCCGCGATGCCCGAGGGCCGTTCCTGCAAGTGCGCTGGGGCGCTGGCGCATGCAATCCTGACGGATCGTGACAAGATTCCCGCAGCCACGCGGAAGAAACTCAAACTCATTCTGGAAAAATATCTGGAAAACAAGACTGCACAATGAGCGTCCTAGCGGTTGGTTCCGTTGCCTTCGATTCCATCGTCACTCCATCCGGGCGCGCCGACAATGTGTTGGGCGGCTCAGCTACATATTTTTCCCTAGCTGCCAGCTACTTTACCGAAGTGCGCATCGTGGCGGTGGTTGGTGAAGACTTCAGCTCGGACAATGAAAATGTCTTCAAGAAACGCAGTATCGATATTCGCGGCATCCAGCGTGCCAAGGGCAAGACTTTCCGCTGGGGTGGACACTATCTTGAGAACCTGAACGAAGCTAAAACGGATTTCACCGAACTCAACGTTTTCGAGACATTCAAGCCGCGCATTCCATCGGAATACAAAGACTCGCAATTTCTTTTCCTGGGCAACATTCATCCCAGCCTTCAAACCATCGTGCGAGCGGAGATGGAAGGAGTTCGCTTAACCGGTGGCGACACCATGAACTACTGGATCCAGCGAGCTCACAAGGAACTCATCGAGACCCTGAAGCTGGTCAATGTGCTGCTCATCAACGACGCCGAGGCCAAAATGCTTGCCGGCGACAACAGCCTGGCACGCGCTGCGCGTAAGGTGCTCGAGATGGGTCCTCAGGCGCTGGTCATCAAACACGGCGAATATGGCGCTACTATTTTCTTTGACGAAGGAACATTCGGCTCCGGCAGTCATCCTTTTCGTGCCCCGGCTCTCCCCATCGAAGAAGTGAAAGATCCAACCGGTGCGGGAGATTCCTTTGCCGGGGGGTTCATGGGATACATCGCATCGCAGGGGGAATTAAACCGCGACGTGCTGAAGCGGGCTCTGTTCTACGGCGGAGTAATGGGATCATTCACGGTGGAGCGGTTCGGCACGGAGCGTCTCCAGTCGCTCACGCGAGAGGAGATCGAAGCACGCTTCCAAATCTTTCGAGAACTCACGCATCTCGAATGAGAAATCTCACCATCCGCCGTTGGGATCGCGAAACCGCGCTCGTGGCGGGCCTTGCAGCTTGTATTTCCGTCATCTCCTTCATCCTTTATTTCCGACATGATGCCGTACTCCTTTACGGTGACGCGGTAGCACACATCAATATTGCGCGCCGGGTTTTCGACTCCCGCACCCCCGGGTTGTTGCAACTGGGCACGGTGTGGTTGCCACTGCCACACCTGTTGATGATTTCATTCCTATTCACGGACTGGGCGTGGCGGACGGGAGCCGGGGGCTCGGTCCCCTCGATGATCGCGTACGTGCTCGGAACGATCGGAATCTTTCGTCTGGTACGGAGCGCGTTGAGTTTTCGTACACAATCGGACGCGGCTGCAAGAATTGCAGCATGGTTGGCGGCTATCGTCTATGCTGCGAATCCCAATCTGATTTATTTGCAAACTACGGCAATGACCGAGGCTTTATACCTTGCTCTGTTTATCTGGGCAATTGTGTACTTCTTCGAATTCGCGCAACAAACAGCTCTGGGGGACCGTGAACTTGAGGCCTCGACTTCCTCCTCATTGATGAAATGCGGCCTCTGTCTGATGGGTGCGTGCTTCACTCGGTACGACGGATGGTTCCTGACTCCCGTGATATTCGCCGCGGCAGTGGCTGTGGTTCTCAAGACTAAACATTCCGGGCTGAAGGATCTCAGAAAGTTCGCACTGCTGGTGGCGGTTGCCCCAGCGCTCTGGCTTGCATACAACGCCATCATTTATCGCAACCCTCTTGAATTCGCCAACGGTCCCTATTCGGCGCGCGCAATTGAGCGGAAGACCTCCCGTCCCGGCTATCCTCCGCATCCAGGTACACATAGTTTGCCGGTCGCTGGCAGTTATTTTCTCAAGTCAGCAGAACTGAATGTCGCAGCAGGAAAATGGCAGAGACTGTGGGTCGTTCTCCTGCTGCTGGGAACGGCAATGAGTGTGATCTTCAATCAACGGCTCTGGCCACTTTTACTGCTTTGGGTCCCTTTGCCTTTTTACATGCTTTCTATTGGGTATGGTGGTGTGCCCATTTTTTTGCCCGAGTGGTGGCCTTTTTCCTATTACAACGTGCGCTATGGATTGGAAATGCTTCCCGCCCTCGCTGTGTTTATCGCATTGGCAATGCATTTCATGGTGGGCTTAGTCCAGAACAGCACAGGCAAGTCTCTCCTCAGAATCGCAGTCTTCATTTTCGTGGTCGGCAGCTACTGGTCGGTTTGGTCCGCAAAGCCGGTTTGTTACCGGGAAGCGTGGATCAATTCTCGGTCACGGATCGCCCTGGAATCCGAATTAGCTGCCACGTTGAAGACCCTGCCCGCGAATTCAACGTTGCTCATGTATTTGGGTGACCACGTCGGCGCCTTGCAGCAGGCCGGCATCCCGCTGCGACGAGTGATCAATGAAGGCAATCATCGAACCTGGAGGCAGCCTGCGGATCCCGAAGGTTTGTGGGAGCGGGCGCTTTCCAATCCAGGACAGGTTGCGGATTTCGTGATCGCGACGGAGGGCGATCCCGTCTCAACCAGCGTTGAAACGAAAGATCTAATTCAGATTGCTCAGGTCCACGTGCCGGGCCAAGCCACTACAACGATTTATAGGACAAATTCTCAATCGCAGTAATCACCACGGTTACCTACCTAACGGCTGAAGACGCCTGAGTCGGTGTTTTACGGTGATAAAATCCACCCATTCCCGATGACGACATTGCACCATTTTTACGATTTGCTGCAGACAGAAACGTCCTCGACGGTGTTTTTGTCCATGGTGCGACTGGTGTTGGCTGGCATTCTGGGCGGACTGATTGGGTTGGAGCGAGAGATGAAGCATCGCCCGGCCGGAGTACGCACCAATATGTTTATTTGTTTTGGGGCTGCCATGTTCACCATTTTGTCGGATCAGCTGCAAACCGGATATCCCAGCGGCGACCATACCCGTATTGCCGCACAGATCATCCCGGGCATTGGGTTTATCGGTGCCGGCTCGATTCTGCGCGCCCATGGAGAGCTGGTGTTGGGCCTGACCACGGCGGCGACACTATTCGTAGTTGCATCCATCGGAATGGCAGTTGGCGGCGGCCAGTACCTGACAGGAATATTCGCAACGACAGTCATTCTGCTCGCTCTGTTTTTCCTGGGAGGCACTCTGCGGCGGATGAATCTCAAGCTCGAGATCAATACTTACGAGGTCACGGGGAAGACCGCCGACGAAGTAGTTGCCGAAGTAAACCGCATTCTCGAGATCACCCACACCTTGATGAAAAACACGCAAGTGGCCGCGACCAAAGACCATGTACGCGTCCAATTCGACTTGGCGCGTGCCCATCGGCAGCAACAGGAAATCTTTCGGGGATTGAAACAATCTCCGGTGCTTGAATCTGCAATTCTGGTAGGGCCAGTGGAACCGGAATGAGCGCCGCCCCCAATGTGGTCCCCTTTGTGAAGGCGAACGCATGTGGAAATGACTTCCTGATCATTGATGGCATGCACGCTCCCGCGGACCTGGCCGGGTTTAGTCGCCGTATCTGCGAGCGTCACCGCGGGGTTGGAGCGGATGGGGTGGAGTGGGTATTTCCGGCGCAAGATGCTGACGTCCGCGCCCGTCTGTTTAATGCCGATGGATCGGAGGCAGAGATCTCCGGCAATGGCACGCGTTGCGTGGCAGCTTATCTTTGCTCAGAGCATGCCCGGGAAAAAGTGACAATCCGCACAGGAGCGGGGATAAAAAACTGTATGCTGACCTCGCGAAATGAAACTCAGTACGAGTTCGAGATCGCCATGGGTGAGCCTCAGGTGGGAGAAGAATTTCCCATCAAGCTGGCCTTCCGCGAGGTGCGGGGCATTCCGGTTTCAGTCGGTAATCCGCATTACGTAGTTTTCGTGAACGAGTTTGGGCCCGGTTGGCAGGCCGAAGCCGCCGAAATCGGACGCCATCATGACTTCAAGTATGGGATTAACGTTGAGTTTGTCATCGGCAAAGACAAAGCTAATGTAGAAGCTCGCTTCTTCGAACGCGGGGTCGGCGAAACACAATCTTCCGGGACGGGTTCCTGCGCCTCCGCGGTCGCAGCTATCACCGCAAAGCGAGCCGAGTCACCGGTGCGTGTGCATACCCCTGGCGGAGTACAGACCGTCCGTTGGGAGGACCAAGTGTTCTTGCGCGGACCAGCTCAGCTCGTCTGTCGGGGTGAGTTTTTCGTTTAGCATTGGCATGATGAAGCCTGACATTCCCATCTCGCACATCAAGCCACCCGCACTCCAATCGGGCGATACAGTAGGAATTGTGGCGCCGGCGAGCAACATCCAACGTGACCTCCTGAATGCCGGTTGCGATATGCTGCGCCGCCTGGGATACAAACCGTTCTACTTGGATTCCATCTTCGACCAGGATCTTTACTTTGCCGGATCCGCCGAGCGGCGGGCAAGGGAACTGGAGGAGATGTTTGTCCGCGACGAAGTGCGAGCGGTCCTATGCGCCCGAGGCGGGTACGGCTCAAATTATCTTTTAGGCAAGGTGAATCTCGAGAAGATCGCGCGTCACCCCAAGATTTTTGTCGGTTACAGTGACAACACTACCTTGCTCACATACTTCGCGGACTCGATCGGACTGGTTACATTCCACGGTCCGATGGTCACCAAAGACCTTGCTCACGCTAACGGTGTGGATTTGAGTTCATGGGAAGACGCTTTGACTGGGCGCTCGGAATGGTCTGTGCCATCGGATTCCGGGATGAAGCCCTTGGTCGAAGGCTCCGCCGAGGGCGTGCTGTACGGCGGCTGTCTCTCGATGCTGGCGGCTTCGCTAGGCACGCCGTATGAGATCCGCACGGCGGGCACAATTTTGTTTCTTGAGGATGTTGCAACCAAGCCTTTTCAGATCGACCGCATGTTGATGCAATTGAAACTGGCAGGAAAGTTCGAAAATGTGCGCGGCGTTATCTTTGGTGAGATGACGGACTGCGTGCAGCAGAAGAAGGACCAGGACTACACTCTGGAGGAAGTTGTGCTGCGTGTGGTGGGGAGTCTGGGAATTCCAGTGGCGTTCGGTTTGCGGTCAGGACACGTTTCTCACCGCAATGTCACACTTCCCATCGGAGTCCGTGCGGCGCTCAGTGTGAGCAGTAGGGAAGCGCGATTAACGATATTGGAATCGGCTACAGCGCCGGCGACGGTTTCCGCGCGACGTCGTACATAATTAAACAAATATGACTGAGCAGAAGCATATTCACTTGATTGGTATCTGCGGCACCGCTATGGCGTCGCTGGCGGGAATGCTTCGGCAGCGGGGTTTTCGAGTGAGCGGGTCAGATGCCGCCGCCTATCCTCCGATGTCGGTTTTCTTGGAATCCCTCGGGATTACAGTGTCGCAGCCCTTCGCAGTGAAGAATTTGGAGCCGCGGCCCGATCTTGTAGTAGTCGGCAATGCTATCTCGCGCGGCAATATCGAGCTCGAGTACGTCCTGGACGAACACATCCCATTACATTCCTTGCCACAGATACTGCATGATGAATTCCTACGCGGCAAAGAAGTCCTGGTTGTGGCAGGCACACACGGAAAGACCACGACCACCTCAATGCTGGCGTGGATTTTTCACACTGCGGGCATGCAGCCTTCATTTCTCATCGGCGGTATCGCAGAAAATTTCAGCAGCAGCTTTCAGCTGGGGCAGGGAAAACATTTCATCCTGGAAGGGGACGAATACGATACCGCGTTCTTCGACAAGGGCCCAAAATTCCTGCATTACTTTCCCGATGGATTGATTCTTACTTCGGTGGAATTTGATCACGCCGATATTTATAAAGACCTCGATGCAGTCGAAACCGCATTCAAACGCCTGGTGAATCTGGTACCCCGGCGAGGACGCATCGTCGCCTTCGATACCGGGAAAAGTCTTGGAGGATCTTTGGAGCGGGCATTCTGTCCCGTAGAACGCTATGGCGCCAGCGCCAACGCCGCATGGCGAGTGGTCGACTTGCGGCTGGAACCTACGCGTACCACATGGTCGGTGCTCCGGAATGGTGAAGCCTGGGCGAATTTCGAATTTCCATTGGCCGGAGAATATAACGTATGGAACGCCACGGCTGCCGCGGCCTTGGCGGCTGGATACGGCATCTCTAAAGAGGAAATTGCAGCTGCGCTTAAAACCTTTAAGAGCGTGAAGCGCCGCCTCGAAGTCAGAGCCCAAGTGAACGGCATCACGATTATCGATGACTTTGCCCACCATCCCACAGCCATTGCCAGTACCTTGACAGCATTGCGCTCGCGCTACCCGGGCGCGCGGTTGTGGGTAATCCTTGAACCGCGATCGAACACGCTCCGTCGAAATGTGCTGCAGAACGAACTGGCGAAAAGCCTTGCCCTGGCCGATGAGGTGGTGGTCGCTGATGTGTTCAAGTCAGAGGCCATTCCTGAGGCGGAGCGACTGGATCTGGCGGCGGTGGCGGCTGAGGTACAGAGACATGGCCGGCGCGCTCGCATTGTGCCGGAGGTGAATGGAATTGTGCAGCTTGTCGCTCCGGAAATGCGCCCGGGAGACGTTGTTGCCATCCTTTCCAACGGCGGTTTTGGCGGCATTTATGAAACCTTACCTCAACGCTTGAAGTCTCTTTCCGGAAGCAACCCTGATAGAAATCCGGTGGAGGCATCTGCAAAGGTGTGAGCAAGCCGGCACCGCTCCGAGGTTGAGCTGAAGGGAATCCTTGATCCGTACCATCATAATGCTTGGCTTCTGGGCCGCACTGCTTCCTCTGGTGGCGGTGGTGGCTTTTCCCTGGACGCTACTTACCGGCAACATCAATTTTCTCTATCGGGCGGGCATGTGGGGAGCTTGGACGGGAGTCCGTCTCGCCGGAATTCGTGTGCGTACCATCGGCCTGGACAAGCTGGATCCTGCGCGAACTTACATCTTCATGTCCAATCATGTTTCCAACATTGATCCGCCAGTTCTATTGCCGCTAATACCGCGCCGGACGTCGGTCATGGCGAAAAAAGAATTGTTCAGGTATCCGCTGCTGGGACGGACGATGCGGATGGGTTCGCTGGTGCCAGTGGACCGTGGCAATCGCGACGCTGGCATCGCAGCCGTTCGTACAGCCGCGCAGGTTATTCAGCAAGGCGTCAATATGACTATCTACGTGGAGGGCCACCGCTCCCTCGATGGCAAGTTGCTACCCTTCAAAAAGGGCCCGTTTTACCTGGCCACAGAATGCAATGTTCCCGTGGTGCCGGTAACGATCGCGGGCTCACATTCCATAATGCCGAAGCAAAGATTTGCAATCAGACCGGGCACGGTCACTGTGACTTTCCACGATCCGATTGAACCTAAGAATTTCGGCGAGCGGGAATGTTTGATGGCGAAGGTGAGAAGCGCCATTAATAGTGCGCTGCCGGCGGAGTTTCAGCAACAGGACTTGCAGCCTGCCAAGGATGCGAACGGGCAGCAGGGAATTGTGTGAACCAGGATTGATTCAATCTTTGACCGCTTTCGTCCTTAAAGCTTTGGCCATCTCTGGTAAGCGGCTGAATACTGCTGAACAACGCAGCCACAACTTGTTATCAATTGCAGGGTAGCCACTGACGATTGCTCCGGCAGCCACGTCGCTGGGAATTCCGGTTTGCGCCGTGGCGATCGCTCCGTCGCCGATGCTGCAGTGGCCAGCTACGCCGACTTGTCCAGCCAGGATCACGTTATTTCCCACGTCCGTCGAACCAGCAAGCCCGACTTGCGCGCACAGTAGAGTGTTTTCGCCGACCCGGGAACCGTGGCCTACTTGAACCAGATTATCGATCTTAGAGCCGCTGCCGATACGAGTTTCGCCCACGCTCGCTCGATCGATGCAGGCATTGGCCTGGACTTCGACACTGTCTTCGATCACGGCTGGGCCGGATTGCATAATCTTGTGCCAGTTACCGGAATCATCTTTGGCGAAGCCAAAGCCGTCGGTGCCAATCACAGCGCCGTTCTGCAGCACAACAGAGTTGCCTAAGCGGCACTGCTCTCGCACGATGGCATGAGCGTGGGCGAAAAAGTCGTCACCGATCTTTGCTCCGGGATAGACCACGACGTGCGCCAACAGCACAGCGTTCCTACCGATTCGTACATCCTCACTGACCACCACGTATGGACCAATGTGAGCGTTTTCACCGATCTTGGCCGATGGATGAATTGCCGCCGTGGGGTGGATTCCGGGCGCATATTTGGGCGGGTGATAGAAAAGTTCAATCGCCTTAGCAAAGGCCAGATATGGATTGTCGCTGCGCAACATGGCGGAAGGAATAGGAGGAAAGTTTTGGGCGACAATGACTGCCTCCGCCTTTGCCGTCCTGGCAGCAGACGCATACTTCGGATTAGCTACGAAGGTGAGGTGGCCAGGACCTGCTTCTTCAATTCCAGCGACGCCGGTGATTTCAGTATCGGGCGACCCATTTTCCAGGCGCGCGCCCAAGGCAGTAGCAATCTGTGCAAGTTTCATAGTGATGCCCGCGACGGCGGGTGAGACGGTGATTGTAGCGGAGGCGATGGAATGGCGCAGCACTTAGCACTTGGCACTTAGGATTTAGCCATCGGCGGCTGGTGCTAGATATGCGAAATTCCCCAGGGAGGAAATGCCGAGAGCCAGTCCTCTGCGAAGGGTTTGCCGCGCGCCTAGCAAAATGGCATTAAGGCCAGCGGCAGTTTTGGGCATCGGCACGAGCCGCTATGGGCTAAATGCTAAGTGCTAAGTGCTGAATCATTCTCCGAATAGTTGAACTTGCCGGGTATCCATGAGTGCGCCCTTACGGCGTCGGCGGGTTGCCCCGATCACCGCCAGCACGGTCAGGGATGACAGCGCGCTGCGCGGCACAAAAATGCGTTGGGTATTGGAACGCATATCTGGTGGATTGATAAGAAACCCCTCCGCTGTCGTCAGCGAAAGGTCATTGGGCATCATGCCTTCCAGGACCTCGTTGTCTTTGAACTTGAGCCTCACCCAGAGTCCCTCGGTTCGCGGACGGCTAGTGAAAGTTTTCCGGCTGAAGGAATCCGAATCTCCAAATTCGCGAACGAAGTACACGCCCTTAATATCGCGGAGTTCAATTGCGACTACGTTGCCGGCGGTGTTCAGCAGCTCCAGTTTGCCCTCATGGACGAAATTGGCAGGCGAAACATAACCGTTGATCGAGTCCCGGTCCATCTTGCGGACCACGACCTTCTTGTGGGTGGACGGCATACCGTTTGGTCTAACCGGGCTTCGGGCGCGGTTTCGCGCAGCTTAGCCCAAGCCGATTCTCGCACTTTTCCGACGAATCCGTCGGGTCATCACGTTGACAGTAGCCAAATTGTTAACCTTGTGTTATTTTCATTAGCTTGCCGCGACCCATCTTAATTAGTCTAAACCTATTGAATAGAGCAATTTACGCGCCGAGGTTCGGAGCTACAGGTTCGGCGAGCCTTTGCCCTGTGGAAATCTTCGTCCAAACCGGGTTAGGCAGCAGGCGGCACCCGCAACTAACGAATGGCTGATTACATTTACACCATGGAAATCCGGCTGACGCCGGATCAGCAACGCGGGGTTACCCTCGTCCAAGAGATTGCTCGCGCTGCGGGCATGAATATTTATCTCACCGGCGGCGCGGTCCGCGACATCATCAGTGGTTTTTCCATCCGAGATCTGGACTTCACGGTGCAGGGCAATCCTCTCAAATTGCAGAAGGAGCTGGAACGCGCCGGGGCGGTAATCTCGGCGTCCGACGAAGATTTTAAGACCGTATACCTGAGATTGCCGGGCAGCGTCCGTGCCGAAATCAGTATGGCCAGGACCGAGCAGTACGAGAAAGCGGGCAAGCCACCCAGCATAGCGCCGGCAACGATAATAGAAGACCTGCGCCGCCGGGATTTCACGATTAACGCCATGGCTTTATCGCTGAACCCGGGCTCACGCGGCCTGCTGATGGATCCCTTCAATGGGGCAGCCGATATTGAAGCTAAGCTGATCCGGGTTCTGCACAACTATGCGTTCGTTGAAGACCCTTCGCGGCTGATCCGCGCCAGCCGGTTTGCCGCTCGCTTTCATTGGCCGCTTGAGGAGCGTACGCAAGCCCGCTTCACATCGGCGATAGAAAACAAGTACATGGAATACATCACCAACCGCGCGATCGGTTATGAGATCGAGCAGTTGGCGTATGAAGACGATCCGCTGCACATCCTGCGCGTTCTGGAAAAGGAGGATTGGCTGAAAGTGCTTCATCCGCGCTGGACCACCGCCAAGGTAGATGCCGCCGGACTCGGCCAGCTACTGAAAACGCGTCAGCAAATGAACGAATTGGGATACGCTCCGGATCCCGCCTCCGCAGTGTTGTATTTCTTGACTGCGCGGCTCGGCGAGAAGGACATTGCCGACATACGCAAGCTCATTCCCCGAAAAGACCTGGTAGAGGCTTGGCGGGATCTTGAGCAAAACGCTAAAAGCCTGGCGAAGAGGCTCACGAGTAAGGAAGCCGCGACGCCGTCGCGCACCTGGAAATTATTGTCCGAGGCTCGTCCGGAAATGGTCTTGTTTCTCGCGGTGACAGCGCGGCAGCAAGCGGTCGTGCAGAAGATCAGGAACTTCTTTACCAAGTGGCGACAAATGCAGCAGAAGATTCCATTGCCGGAGATGACCGAACTGCGCATCACGCCCCAGTTGCCCGAGTATCCCAAGATTGCGCAGGACGTCTTCATGCTTTTGCTGGATGGAAAGCTGCGTTCGCGCACGGAAATCCTTAGATTCTTGAAACCGTTGGCGCCTCCACCTCCGCCTCCGCCACCACCTCCGCCCGCGAAGAGGGGACGGGCTGCCAAAGCCGCGGCTGTACCTGCCCTTCCCGCAGCTGCAGCACCGCTAGTCGGCAAGAAAAAAGGGAAGGGGGCAGTTGCGCCCGCAACGCCGCTGCCGGCGAAAGCCTTGGCGAAGGCAGAACCTCCCAAACCTGCGAATCCACCCAAGCCAGCAAAGCACAAAGAGAAAAAGGTCGCTCGCGTCGCGCCTAAGAAATTGAAAAGCAAGAAACGGCATTAAGACAGGCATAGAGCGGTTCCCATTCCTGAAAGTCACAATTTCCTAGATTGGCGCGCGAGCTGTGGATAAGTTGCCGGAATTTCAAGGCCTCCTTCCACTTAGAATGGCCTCGACGTAAAATCCTAAACAGAGCCTCTGATGTCCCAATTCGTCCACCTGCACCTCCATACCGATTACTCCATGCTCGACGGCGCCTGCGATGTGGAACAGCTTGTCCACCGCGTGAAAGAGCTGGGGATGCCAGCGGTTGCCATGACTGATCACGGCAACATTTTTGGCGCTGTGCACTTCGTGAATGCAGCGAACAAGGCCGGAGTGAAGCCGATCGTGGGTTGCGAGCTTTATGTATGCAAGAAGGAAGATCACGTTATCGAACGTACTCCGCCGGAGGGTGATACTTACAACCATCTTCTGGTGCTTGCGGAAAATGAAATTGGCTACCGCAATCTGGTGAAGATCACATCCGAAGCCTCGCTTCGCGGCTTTTACTACAAACCTCGAGTCAGCAAGAAATTTCTCGCCGAACACTCCCAAGGTTTGATCGGCCTTTCCGGTTGCCTGAAGGGTGAAGTTGCGGAGTACTTGATGGAAGAGAAGTACGAGGCGGCACGCCATGCTGCGGCAACGTATCGTGACATCTTCGGAAAAGAAAATTTCTATCTTGAAATTCAGGATCAAGGACTGGAGATGGAGCATCGTATCCATTCCAATCTGTTTAAGCTCGAAAAAGATTTAGGTTTGCCCCTGGTAGCAACCAACGACAGCCACTACCTCTGCGAAGACGATGCCCACGCCCAG
>DATHJP010000768.1:0-3258 GCA_035489695.1 Terriglobales bacterium | reverse complement strand
AGGTCACTAATGAAATTCGGCCGAATCTGGCTAACTGCTGTAGTCCTGGCGAGCTGTCTCACGTGCTGGGCCCAGGCAAAGCGCAAGATCATCATCGATCAAGACGCAGGCGGACCCGCCGGCACCGACCAACAATCCATGCTCCTGTTGATCCAGTCTCCGCAGACGGAAGTTCTAGGCATCACGGTCGAGACCGGAGATCAGTGGCTCAACGCAGAGGTCGCGCACACCTTACGCATGCTCGAACTCATCGGAAGAACCGACATCCCCGTTTTTCGCGGAGCAGAGTATCCGTTAGTCCGCCGAAAAGAAGAGACTGAATTGTGGGAGCAGATGTATGGCTCGGTGACCTGGCTGGGAGCATGGACGCCCAAGTTCTACCATCCGCCCGATCAGCTTGGAGATATGCCGGAAGGCAAACCCACCACCAAAGCTGCCGACGAAGATGCTGCGCACTTCCTGGTGCGCATGGTCCGTAAATTTCCCAACGAGATCACAATTTACGCAGGTGGCCCCATGACTAACCTGGCGCTTGCCATCTCCATCGATCCCGAATTTGCGCGCCTGGCCAAAGAGCTGGTGTTCATGGGTGCAAGCCTCAACCCGCGAACCGATAACCCCGAGTTCATTAACGGCCCGCGGCACGAATTCAACATCTGGTTCGATCCCGAGGCGTCTCACATTGTCTTGACGTCACCCTGGAAGAAAGTCACATGCACAACAGTCGACATCTCGGTGAAGACACGTTTGACAACAGAATTGCTCAACCGGGTCAAAGCGGGTGATTCGCCGGCAGCTCGCTACGTCGGCAAATATGCCCAACTCTATGGCGAATACAATTACTTGTGGGATGAGTTAGCATCCGCGGCGTGGCTCGATCCCAGTGTGATTACGAAGAAAGAAACCCGCTTCATGGATGTCGACTTGGATCGCGGCGCCGGCTATGGAAACATTTTGACTTGGGTCGAATCCGACAAGCCTAAGATCCAGGTGCAGCCGGTGGAAATACAAGTCGATCTGGATACCGAGAAGTTCTACAACATGTTTGTGGATTTGCTAAAGGCGCCCACGCCAAAACCTCACTGAACCACGGTCTGCGAACGAGTCTATTGTGGCAGTTGCGCCAGCGCCTTCTGCGCCGCCGCATGATCCGGATGCTGTTTCAGAAGCTCGACCAGGAGGCTTCGAGCTTTGTCGGCTTTGCCTTCGATCGCGTACACCCGCGCTAAATTCAGATAAGACTGATCAAAGCCAGGAGCGACTCGGATGCACTCTTCGAAACTTGCAACCGCCTCGTCCCGCCGACGTGTGCGCAAGTAAAGTACGCCAAGGTTATTCAGGGCTTCAGGGTACGCGGGACGGAACTTCAGCGCTCTCTGCAAGTATTCGTAGGCTCGCTCGCTATCATCGAGTTGCGCAAACACCATTCCCAGACTGTAGTTTGCCTCGGGATCTTGTGGGCTGACCCCCACCGCCCGTTCTAACACTTTGCGCGCTTCCTCCCATTGCTTCTGTTGACGATAGGCGTTCCCCAGGTTTTCCAGCGCAATCAAATGATCGGGACTCAACCGGAGTGCTTCTTGAAAATACGGAATAGCTTCAGCAGTCCGTCCCTCCCGCGTCGCCAGAAGGCCGAGGTTGTTCCATGCATTTGGCAAAGTCTCGGGATAGCCGGCTGGAAGTTTGGTTGCACGTTCAAAGCTCTCCCGCGCTTCAGCATTCTTTTGTTGCTTCAGGTAGACGCTTCCCAGCCCATACCACGCCTCAGCGCTAGGTTCGTCACGCAGGGCAACCTGGAATGATGCTTCGGCCTGATCGAAGTATTCACGTTGAAAGAAATCGGACCCGTAAGAGAGATAGTTGCGCCGGAACTCTGTGGGCTCAGATACCCCAGGAAAGGGCAGCGCCTTCGCCAATCTCTCCGCATCGGATCGTGGAATATGTCGAAAGTCTTGCTCGACCTTCTCCGGATCAATCGGCCCCTGATAAACCTTGACGATGTCACCCTTCTCGTCGATCAAGAATGATGTTGGCAGGCAGAGGTCACGATGCCGATCAAAAAGATGCCGATAGAGAATATTGTAAATTCCGCCCACGTCATCCGATCCGCGAAGGATGGGAAATGAAAGATTGCGTTCGCGTACCAGCGTCCGCAATCTGTCGGGATCGGCAGAATCGAGGTTGACAGCAAGCACCTGCAGGCCCCGCGCCGACAAGCGAGCATGCAACCCCTTGAGGACTTCTAATTCTCCTTCTGACGCGGCTGAGAAATTTAGAAGCACCGCCTTCCCCCGGAGTGCAGGAAGAGTCCGCGTCTGCCCAGCTGAGTCAGGAAGAGAGAAGTTCGGTGCAGCCACGGGCGTGACCAGCCAGGTTTCTACTATGGTCGGAAGAGGCTCGCCCGCTTCTTGGCCATGAATACTTTCAACACTTGCTTTTGGGTAGGGCACGGCTTCAGCCGTGCCGACCGGACGATTAAGAGATGGGGGCTTTAGCCTCTGAGGGACGGCCTCCTGCGTCTTGAACGCTTCCGTTTTCGACACGGCCGCGCCTTCCTCAACCCACACTCGATGATTGATCGGAAGATCGCGAAGTTCCTGCACCAGCCCACTCGGCCAGCGAATCGACGCTCGCACCGGACCTTTGACTTTGCCCAAGCCAAAGAATATTTCCTTGGTGTGTTGTGAAAGAAATCCCGATCCGGCTTGAAGCATGCGAGTCTGCCGCCCAGATTCGGCTTCCAGCGTGACCATTGCTCCAATCGCATCCCGATTGCTCTTACTGCCACGAAGTCGAAAGGCGATTGACGGTGCCAGGTCCTTCATCACATTTTTCAAGACGCGCAACTGTGGGGCATTGCGGTTTTTTAAGAATACTTCCAGCCGTCCGTCGTGATCGAAATCCGCCAACGCGAACGACCTGCCGTCCTCGATGAAGTCCAACCCCGCGATCCCCGAGACGTCGGAAAAGGTTCCATCCCGATTGTTTGCGTAAAAGACATTCCGCTCGAAGCCACTCCATGCGGCGTCTGAGCGGATGAGTTCGTTAATCGCATTCCATCCCTGCTCATAATCGGGCTCCGGCCTGGCTTCCCTGGGGGAATGAGCAACGACTTGGCGCCAGAAGAAACTGTTCAAGTCTGCGCGCGAAGGACCAGAGACCATGCCGTTAGTGATGTACAAGTCCGGAAAGCCATCGTGATCAAAATCCCAGGCGTCGCTCGACCAGGACCAGCGGCCCATTTCAACTCCGGCCGAG
>DATHJP010000767.1:0-2817 GCA_035489695.1 Terriglobales bacterium | reverse complement strand
GAGGTGGGGTCTCCGCTCCTCTGCGGGTCGAGGTGAATCTGTTGAGGGGTAGAAGTCACACCGAGTCGCTTCGCAAACGTCTGCGCGGTATCTAACGCTGAGAGCACTCTACCTTTGTAGCTGAACCCAAAGAGTGTGACTTTTCCCCCATCAATCGGATGGATGGGGTCTTTCTCTCCTTGGACGACTAGCAGGGGCACGGCTCCCCGCTCCGGGCATGAGGAATCTTCTGGAGCTTGCAAGCTGGCACCAGCTATGGCGATTCAAGCGACTTGCTCAGGGGCTTGCAACGCCAACCGAAGCGCCATTTGACCGCCATTGGAATAGCCGAGGACGTAGACATGTTTTTCATCAATCTGACGCTGCGCGATTTCGCGGGCGATCAGACCCTTGATGAATCCCATATCGTCGATGTTTTCGATATGGGCTGCGAAGGTGGCTTCCGAATGGCAGTCATTCCAGGCGCGCTTATAGCCATCTGGGTAGACGACCACAAAGCCATGCTGATCCGCCAGCTGGTCGAATTCGTAGCCTGTCCACTCACGCATCAACCTGGCATCCATCAGCGCGCCATGAAGCACAATGACCAGCGGAGAATGCGGAGAGATGTCGTGAGGTACATATTCCAAGAACTCTCGCGTCATGCTGCCGATGGGGATCGAATGTTGTTGAATCGCGGCAGATAGGGTTGGGTTGGGTGGCGACGGAGCGTACACTTCGATGAAGTAGAAGCCAAGAGCCGCAACGATCAGCGCCGCCACTGCAAAGCCAAGAATTTTAGTTAGCGCTTTCATTCATTCATGAAAACAAAGCAGACCAAACTCCCAAGTCCAGATCATCCGATTTCCATTCAGCCCAATCCAGCTCGCGTCGTCGTATCCGTCGCGGGCCGAGTGGTTGCCGATACCCGCAACGCCTTGACGCTTCGGGAAGCGGACTATCCGCCCGTCCAGTACATTCCAGCCAAGGACGTTGATTTTTCCCAGTTGGAACGGACGGATCACGCCACCTACTGTCCTTTTAAAGGCGACTGCAGTTACTACAGCATCCCTGCCGGAGGAAAGAAGTCAGTCAATGCGGTATGGTCGTACCAGGAGCCATTTCCTGCGGTAGAGCAAATCAAAGGGCACGTCGCGTTCTATCCCGATCGCGTCGATGAGATAGCAGAGCAACGCGCAACGTGAAGGGAGCGCGATCACTCCGGAGTTCCGCAACGCTACCGCCCGGAGGAGATCAGAGATCAGAGGGTTTTAGCAGCTCGGTTCGGTATTTGGGCGCGAGCTCTTGCGCTTTCTTCATGAACTCGGCCTGTGCGGCCTCGTCGAGCTTGGGCGGCGGTGTTGTTCGACTCGTTACCGGAACACCAACTTGGCAAAGAACTCCTCTTGTCCGGCCGGCGCACAGATGCAGAGCAGCCGGACAGTTTGGTTCGAAGCGTTAGTGAAAGAGTGCGGCGCATTGGCGGGAATGTTTACGGTTTCACCGGAGCGCACGACCGACTTTTTACCGCGAAATGTCACTTCGATCTCGCCTTCGAGAATCGTAAACGACTCCTCGAAATCGTGACGGTGCGGACCGGGGCCGCCGCCCGGCAGGATCAACATATCGATCAGGCAATAGCGGCCATTGGTGTCGTTGCCCGACAGCAGGATCGTATAGGTATCTCCGACCAGGCCGATGTGAGGCAAACTTTCATCGGCGTTAGGCCGCGCCAGCTTGAGGCTGCGCTCGGGATCATCAGGCGGAATCCGCGAAATAGGCCGGGCGGTGATTGCGTGCTTGTTCATAAGTTGATTCTCCTTCATCGGCTGCAAATTTTGTGCTTTACCGCCGGGCAGAAAAAATGGTACGAGCGAAGACGGTCGCTCAAACGATAAAATAATATGGCGTCGCTCACCGGCTCGCTCTGCGGATGGTCACTCATGCGTCAAATTAGCGAGGGCGCCAACAGCACCGGTCCTGCAGCAATCCCGTACAACTCGGCTCCGCTCGACCGCCCTCTTCACAGCAGAATACCCAATATGTAAACACTAAAAAGGAGGAGGTCCCATGACTCCGACAATTCTCATGCGAGTGTCCGTAGTTTGTTTAATGTTCGTGCTCTCGCTGGCCGGACAAAATCTGTCGGCCCAAAGTGCGCGGCAAGCAGCAGCCCCAAGGGAGAAAGATAAACCCAAATACACGGTCTACAATCCGTACCCGGCGGGCATTCTCCCCGCCGATGTCGAGTCCGAGATAGCGAGAGTCTTGCGGGAGGTAGATGGGATCGAAAATAAAACCGTTGCAGCATGGCACTCAATGCCGAAGCCGACGCTGACCGGTCAACCGCCGACCTTTCAGGGTACCGGATATCAGGCAGTCCAAATACTCGGTAAGCTGATGAATTATGACAAGAATATGTCGCCCCTCAAAAATCAAGCGTGCGCGTCCTGCCACATGCCGTACGCTGGTTTTAGCGGCCCGATCCCGTCAGTGAATCTGACGATGGTCGCCTATCCCGGAACGGTTCATTTTCGCGCCGGCAAGCGGACGGCACCGAGATACACTTATTCACCCAGATATCCTGTCCTTCAGCTCTACCCCGCCCAAGGCCTTTTCGTTGGCGGAAACTTCTGGGACGGACGCTCGACCGGATATCTGCTACAGAGTGCCGATGCCGAGCAGGCACAACATCCTCCCGTCGATACTCAGGAAATGGGCTTTCCCGACACTGCTTGCGTCGCGTACCGGCTTTCCCAGGCTCGGTACAGATCTCTCTTTGAGCAGGTGTGGGGCAAAGGATCGTTAAATATCAAGTTCCCTAAGAACGCCGAGCAG
>DATHJP010000766.1:0-2434 GCA_035489695.1 Terriglobales bacterium | reverse complement strand
CGGTATTTGTGAAAGACGCCGGTCCCGGATACACGCCGCGATTCCCGAGTTCACAATCATCAATTCTGTGGCCAGAATCAGGCCTGACTTATCGGTTTGCGGCAGGAGATACTGGCACACCACTCCCAACAGCGACCACGCAAGTTGGGCAGCAACGAATTGCTGGCCGTCCTTTGGAAAGGCATCAAGGATGCGCCCGATCGCCGTTGGCGCATCGTTCGTGTGCAGGGTTCCAATCACGAGGTGCCCCGTTTCAGCCGCCGTAATCGCAGTTTGGATTGTGTCGGTGTCCCGCATCTCGCCCACAACAATGACGTCCGGATCCTGTCTCAAGGCGTTTCTGAGCGCTGACGCGAAGCCGGTTGCGTCGGAACCAATCTCGCGCTGGTTCACCAGGCTTTGCCCTTGCGAATGAACAAATTCGATCGGGTCCTCAATAGTGATGATGTTGACGGAACGCCGTCTGGCTATCGACTGGGCCATGCTCGCCAGAGTTGTGCTCTTGCCTTGACTGCTCGCGCCCGTCACCAGTACCATGCCGGATCGCTCGTCGCACCAACGATCCACCACAGGAGAGTGTCCCAACGACTTTAGATCGCCGATCTCAGAGGGGACGCGTCGGAAATTGGCCTCAATGGCACCTGACACATAGCACGCATTTCCGCGAAAACGCCCAACACCATCGACCTGCAACGCGAAGTCAAGCTGCCACTCATTTTCCAGCTTCGCCCGTTGTCCTTCCTTCAAGCTCTCGATCACCAGTCTCCTTGTATCCTCCGCAGACAGCGCCTCTTCCGTCAGTGGCTTGATAGCACCAGCGACCCGTATCATCGGCGGCGCACCCGCTGTCAAATGAAGATCAGAAGCGCCCTGCTGCTCGCCAAGCAGCAGATAATCGATCAAATCATGTTTCTTCATAACAATTCAAACAGTGCGCAGAACTCCTTTACCCGATTCCCCTCATGGCACGACGCAGCTCGGATTCATTGCTGACCGAAGCCATGGCGGTCTCTTCGGTAATCATCTTGGCCTGGAGCGCTTTGAGCGTCGATTGCAAAAATGAAACGGCGGCAGGATCCGATCCGCGGGAGAGATACTGATCGATGTTCTGCAACTCGCGTCTCGCGATCCAGTCGCGCATGGCACCCGCATTTTCGGCGTGTTCCACCAGCAAATGCAAACCTCCGTCAGCAGATTGAACCAGCTTCTGGCACAGGACCCCAGAGAGCTGGTTTGCCAGAAGGTTCGTACCGTGCTTCGCGTCTTCGGCCGGAAAAAGATTCAGATACCGCTCCATCGTGTCCCCAACATTCTCCGAGTGCATGGTCGAAACAACGAGGTGCCCGGTTTCAGAAGCCTGGAGGGCTGTCAACGCCGTTTCGTAGTCCCGGATCTCACCAACAAAAATCACATCCGGCGCCTGACGAAGCGCGCTGCGCAAGCCTGTCGCAAAAGTGCGGGTATCACGCCCGACCTGTCGCTGGGTGAAGTAACAGCGATTATTGGTGAATTGATACTCGACCGGATCCTCGATCGTCACGATGTGTCGCACCACATTCTCGTTCATCCATTGAAGCAGGGAGGCGATGGTGGTGGATTTCCCTGAGCCGGTTGGTCCCGTCAGAAGAATCAGGCCGTGCTCGCGAGCGCCCCATTGGGTCAGGAGCCACTCGGGCGTTCCGAGCGTTTTCAAGCTTGGCACCTTGGTCTTGATGCGGCGCATGACCGCGCCGAGGCGGCCCATGGTGCGATGCAGGCTCACGCGGTATCGCGTATGCGTGCGCGAGATGAAGCCACTGTCGCGATCCATTTCGCCCTCGCCTTGCGTGTTCGCGCCGCAGGTCTCCCAGAAGGCGGTGATGTCCGCGAGCGACAGCGGTTCTTCGCCGAGCACACTAATTTTTTCATTGATCTTAAGCCGCGGTATTTCGTTCTCCTGAAGGAAGACGTCGCTGGCCTCCTTCTGCTCCGCGGCGTCGAGAATGCTGTCGATTCTTTGCTGCATGGCTCGCAACTTCTACTACGCGGGAACACGTGGCGGCAAGACCGAAACGTCAGCGCTCACCGAAGTCTTAATTTTCATACACCAATCCGCAAATGGACAAGGCGGCGCGTGGGTAATATGCGCCCCGTCGCGCCGCCCAAACCACTTCGTTGCCTTGGGTTGATGAAGTGTTGTCCGATCTCATCTAGCGCATTTCGATTCCATAGTGTCAAGCTTTTCGGCGCATGAAATATGGTTTTTTGCCGAAATCTCTGGGCACAGGTTGTATCCCGGAATCGCGCGTTGACGTCCTGCAGTGTTTTCCGGCAAACTGTCTCTAATAAAGGCAGAAATAGATTGCAGCTTGCAGTCTAATTCTATTTAGGTGCTGCACCATCCATCGGTTATGAGTAACCACCAACCCCTGTGAAAACAAAACTAACTCGAGCA
>DATHJP010000765.1:0-3788 GCA_035489695.1 Terriglobales bacterium | reverse complement strand
GACCTCGTAGTCGTTAGCGTTCAGCGCAAGGGCCCGTCGCAGCATAGTCTCGGCATCGACATAATTTCCAAGTCCGCGGTCTACCACCCCCATGAGATACATTGCCTCGAAATCTCCGGGCTTCCGGCGAACGTAGCCTTGTATTACCGGCGATGCAGAAGTGAACTCGCCCAGGACGACCAGAGCTCTCACATAGGAAATGAGGGCAATCTGATCGGTTGGATCGAGATTCAATGCTTCCCGAAATTCCGTAGCAGCTTCACGGTACCGGCTCTGTTGGACATAGACTGTTCCCAAGTTCGCGTGAGCCTGTGCCGATGACGGATTTTCCTTGAGGAGCCCCGACAAGGTTTGGACGGCCTGGTCGGCATTTCCATTTCTTGAATACGCAATTGCCAGGTCCATCTGGAGCAGCTCAGACGCGGGTAAAGTCTTCAGATAATCGATCGCAGCCGGGTACTTCTTTTGAGTGATAAGAGCTTGCGCTAGTCCATGCTGCGCGGGGATAAATTTTGAGTCTAGCTTCAGAGCCAGCTTGAATTCAGCGATGGCATTGTCGGTCTGCTGTAACTGGCTGAGCGCGGTTCCTAAAGCTGTGTGCGTTTGTGCTACGTGTGGTCTCAGTCCCACGGCAGCCCGAAGCTCGTTAACCGCACGCTCGGATTTACCATTTTCAAGTAGCACCAGACCGAGGTTATAGTGTGCTTCCCACGAGTCGGGTTCAAGGCGAAGCGCCGATTCAAATGCAGAGAGCGCGCATGTGAACTGTTTCCGTTGTGCGAAATAGGCGCCCAACGCATCGTAGGCGCTCGCTGACGGCCGCATCGATATTGCTTTTTCGAGTTCGGGAGGTCCTTTGCACGTCGTGCCAGCCTGTGCGCTGAGGCCCAAACCGCCGAAGGCAGTCAAGACTCGAAGGACAGCTTGAATTAATTGGCGATGGCTTCGCAGCATTTCTTGGCTCAATTCGGCGCTTGGACGTACGGCTGTTTGCGGATGATTCCTCTTCCTTGCTCGATAGTTACGATCTGATTGGTGGCAACAGCCGGGAATGTCTCACTCTTGCCGTCGGGCCAGCGCACGGACAAGGCCACCGAAGCCGATTTGCCGATGCCGAAGTGAAGCCGGAAATCGTTCTGCGAAATGAAAGATCCTCCACTGCGAACCTCATCGATCTGCGTCCGTCCGCCAGAAGTTACGGCGACCCGAGCCCCGATCGCATCGCGACCAGAGGTTACAACCCGAACTTCGATTGAATTGTTGATGCGGGGGCCGAAATTCTTCAGCAGGGATGGCGCTTCGCCCATATTAACAATGACGATTTCCTGGTTGCCGTCATTGTTCAAATCACCGACGGCGAGCCCTCGCGAAGAATGTTTGGAAGATATACCTGGACCTGCGACCGAGGAGATATCAAAAAACTTGCCGCCTCCCAGGTTCCAGTAAAGCAGCCTTGGCTGCTTGAACTTTTCACCCGTATGTCCGGCATCCACCTCGGGATAGACGTGCCCATTAGCGACGACAACGTCTTTCCATCCGTCATCATCGATGTCCAGAGACGCCGTGCCCCATCCCAGATATTTGGTGTTAACCGCCAGGCCTGACGCAATAGTTGCATCTTCAAACTCGTTCCCGCCAAGGTTGCGGTAGAACGAATGAGTATCATCAGCAAAGTTTGTCTTAAAAATGTCCAGCAATCCGCGCCCATTGAAGTCCGCCGCAGTCGCTCCCATGCCCGCCTGGGCACGGCCATCTTCATTGTAGGCAACGCCCGCTGTAACGCCGATCTCTTCGAAACTCTTCCCCCCAAGGTTGTGGTAATACAAGCTTGCGCTGGAATCGCAGGCCACGAAGATGTCTGGCCACCCATCGTTGTCGAAATCACCGGTCAATGCAGTGAAGCCGTAGTAATTTTTCGGTCCTGCAATGTGAACTCGATCCGAAACATCTGTGAAATGGCCTTTCCCGTCGTTTTCGTAAAATGACATCGTCTCGGCTGGCAAACCGCGCGGACCGCATAAAACCGGCAATCCCTTCCATTGACATTGTGACTTATCCCCAGGTCGTGGTGTCTGGTCCAGGTCGAAGTCAACATAGTGGACGACCACCAGGTCGAGATAACCGTCTCGGTTAAAGTCCAGGAAAGCGCAACCTGTACTCCATCGAGGTTTCGGTGAAAGCAATCCACGTGTTTTGGTTTCATCGCGAAAGATGCCGTTGCCCTGATTGCGGTACAGGACATTCTGTCCCCATTGGGTCACGAATAGGTCGGTGTTGCCATCATTATCTATATCGCCCGCGCAGACACCTTGCCCCCAACCGTTATGTATCAGCCCGGCCTTTTTGGTGACGTCTTCAAACTTCAAGCCGCCGAGATTATGGTAAAGAAAGTGGGTGGGTGCCGGCCCATTTTCCTGCAAGCGGCCGGCATTGACCAGGAAAATGTCTGGGAGGCCATCGTTGTCGTAGTCAAAGATCGCCACCCCGGTACCCGTAGCCTCCACGATGAATTGTTTGTTGCGGTCTGCGCCTGAGATACTGACGCCGGTCAATCCCGCCCGCGCCGCGATGTCCTGATATTGCACAACGGGGGGCTTCATTCCTGGAGGCAACGGCTTGGCCGGAACTGCGGTACCGCCCGTTGCCATGCCTTGAGCATGAGCCCGGGCACAGATTCCTACGCTGGCCAGAACAAGTACGCAGGTGGAAACTGCACGGATCATTACCCTGACCCTGCTCTGCCGTCCTGTCCGGACGGCGGAGGGGTTCAACCCTTGGGTTTTTTCGTGTTCGCGCTCTGAGAACCCAAACCGTGGTCGAACTAAAAATACAGCTTTAACGACAATTGCAACTGCCGCTCCACGCTGCGCGTGCTGGTTATTGTTCCGAGCTGTGCGTGATTGTTCAGATCGTTGACCGGAATTCCCCATGTCGGTGTATTTGTAACATTGAATGCCTCAGCTCTGAATTGAAGACTTCTTCTCTCGCCGATGGGAAAATCCCGGAACAGTGACAGATCCAGATTCTTAAACCAGTCCGCTCGAAGTGAATTCCTGCCGGAATTGCCAAATGTAAACGGGTCGGGCGGAGCAAAAGCGGCGGTGTTAAACCATTCCTGGGTGCTCGGATTTGACAGGTGAGGATCCCCAACCAGATTCGCCCGAACGTTGCCATTCCCGGCGATAGCGGGGGCGAAATTACCAATGTTGGGGATGTCAGACGAGATGTACACATAGTATGGCACGCCTGAAGTGAGACTCAGGATGCCATTGAGCTGCCAGTTTCCGATAAGATAGTTAACCAAACCACTGGAATTTGCGAAGCGCTTGCCCTTACCGAACGGCAGCGGGGCGACCGCGCTGGCACTGAGAACATGCGTCAAATCAAAGCCGGATACGCTG
The DNA here is from genome assembly GCA_035489695.1 of Terriglobales bacterium. Lineage (GTDB taxonomy): Bacteria > Acidobacteriota > Terriglobia > Terriglobales > Acidobacteriaceae > 40CM-3-55-5. Next base: position 387 of record DATHJP010000765.1, on the reverse strand, counting down.
CGGTCACCCCTGATGTTGTAGGGGTTCTGAATTGAGCAGCTTTCGATACCGAAGAACCCAGAGCAACCGACGTCAATGGACTTTGACCAAGTGTAAGCAACCAGATAAGTAAGCCCGTTCGAAGCACGGTGGTTGGTAGAGAATTGGAAAGCGTTGTAGGAGCTATTACCGATGCTCCTATCATAAAAAGTCGGGCTGATGTACGGATATGGCTGTCGCGCCGTAACCTCTGCGGGTGTGCCTGGTCCCGGAGTTAATGCAACATTGTACAAGCCACCAACTGTAAGGCGGTGGCTTTGGGAACCCACATAATTCGCCGTCATCACAGTGTTCGGGCCCAACTGCCGCTCGACTCCAAAATTCCATTGTTCCGAATATGGATTCTTG
>DATHJP010000764.1:0-4648 GCA_035489695.1 Terriglobales bacterium | reverse complement strand
GTCGTCCAAATGGAGAACGACAGCTCCGCTCCAAACGGAGCGTTCGCCGAATTCTTCGCCGCGAGTGGAATTACGCATTTCTGAGAACGTGGGATCCGGCAATCCGCACTAAGGGGAGTTTGGGATGCAGCCCGAAGACAGTTCCCTCGTACGAGGATCGTCTTTTTCGATTTATGACCTGCTGCCAATCCTGACTTTCCTCATCCTGGGGTCGGTCATCGGGTTGGGGCTTGCTACAGCCGCCTCTTTGTTCCATCGACACAGCCATCGCTCTGGCGAAATCCTGTTGCTGGCAGCATTGTTCGTTGTCCCCACTCTTGTGTTCTGGCAGTGGGCGGTGCTGCGCCAGGCGCTGCAGGGCTTGAAAGTTCTGATTAGCAATTTGTACTGGTATCACTGGGTCTGGCTCCTGTTGTTCCTGAGCATGCAGATGTGGCGCAAGCGCGTTATATCGCAGATCAACTCCGAACCGCTGGATACGTTCGCTGCGGCCCGTGCCATCATGGTGGCCATCGCGGGTAGTTACTTGCTGTACCGCATGTTCACGCGGAAGGCCGACTTCTCATTCGCAGCGGTTCAGTGGGCGGATGGCGAAATCGTGTGGGCGCCGAGCAGATTGAAATCATGGAGCGGACCGCCGGTCCGCTGTTGGAACGCCTGGGATACGCGATGAATAGCACGCGGGAAGAAAACTTCGCATTCGCTTCCCTTCCCCAGGCTGTTGGTCAGCAGTAAGCAGTTGGAGATTCATTGGTGAGCCCAGTAAACGGAAAACTCGAAAACAACGCCGCACCCGCCTGGCAGGCCCTGCTGTTCGCGGGCGCGGGATTCATAGGATTCCTGATCATTCTTGCCTTCGGCGATTTTGTATACAAGCACACTCTCGGCTATCGCGCCTACAGCGACCTGCTCTGGGTGGGACTGATGGCCGGTGGAATCGTCGGCGCGGTTTACTTCTATCGCTCCCTCGCCCAAGGCTATCACCTGGGAATCGAGCTCTTCCGCGGGTTGCAGTGGTATCACTGGCTGTGGGCCGTCATCTTCGTCAGCGGCCTGGTATTCCGCCAACGTACCGCCGCCGAGGACATGATCGCCCCGGCCGACTCCGCTGCCGTCTTCCGCGTCGCCCTGGTGGGCGCGGTGGGCGCGGTTCTACTTGCCGCACTTTTCCTGCGTCGCGTCGAGTGGTTGCGCTCCGCCTTCACCGGCATCATCGGAGTGCTACTTTGGTTCGACCTGATGGCGTTGCTGTCGACCATCTGGTCGGTCTATTGGCAGTGGACCTTCTACAAGGCCGTCGAGTACGGTGTCGACGTCTGCATGCTGGCGGCCGCGATGTACATGGTCAAGACGACCGCGGACTACAAGAAGTTCTTCGACTGGACCTGGTTCCTCTACGGCGTCATGTTGCTGAATGTCTGGTTCGGCTGCGTCTGGGATCCGACGGCGGCGCTAGACAAGAGCGGCATCTTCGGCGAACAAGGCATCCCCGGTCTTGGCGTGTGGTTACAGGGAGTCTTTCCCGACGTCTCTTCCAACCAGATCGCCGAATATGCGGCTTGCGTCACCGTGGTCGCGCTCTGTCGGCTATTGCCGATGAACCGCAAACGCGAGAACACATCCTGGTACCTGTTCTTGTTCGTAGCCGGCTTCGTGACCATGATCTTCGCGCAGACGCGCTCCGCTCTTGGCGGTTTCTGTATCGCGATATTTTTGATCTTCCTGCTCTCTAACCGCGTGCAGCATGGAGCGGCCATCGTTTTCTCGAGTCTGTTTGCCTTCATCGTCACCGGCTTCGGCGAAACCCTGATCCTGTATTTAGAGCGCGGCCAGAGCGCTAACCAGATGGAATCACTCAGCGGACGCTTGGAGTGGTGGCAGGTGGCAATGGAAAAATTCACGAACTATCCCTTCACCGGGCTGGGCATGTGGGCTGCGGCACGATTCGGAGTGCTGGCGAAACTCGGCTTCACCCAGACGGCCACCATTCACAGCGACTGGGTCGAGATCATCGTCGGAACCGGTGCCTGGGGCGTCACCCCCGTCATCATCCTCCTGACGATGTCATGGTGGATCCTGATCAAGAACACCATCAATAGGCGCCTCAACATGGAGGACCGCCAGCTTGCCTACGAAGGCATGGCGGTGCTCGCGGTGGTTTCGACACGTATGTTCTTCGGAACTGACTTGAGCTTGCATCCGCCCTGTCACTTCTTTGCGGCTCTGGGCGCCGCGGAATTCCTCCGCCGCAAACTGAAGCGGCAGGAAGCCTGGGAGCAGCTTCCGGCACACGTTTCTCCCGTCGGAGCCTGAGTTAGTGCCCTGTAGCGGTTTGTTCTAGACCTGGGGACACGAACCTTCATGAGCGTTGCCGTCATTAGTGGATCGGCTGGTCTGTAGGTAGGAGAAAAGTCGTGACTTTACGGCAGAAGACCAATGGGGCTCACAAACGCATTTTCCCACTCCGTCCAGTACTGGTGAGTGACCGCGACGTGCTTGATGAACAGATTTTTCATCGCATGATCTCTCTCAAGCGCAAGAGAACGAGCACCCCTCGCTGGCTCCGCACAACTCCCGGCGACAATCTAGACGTGGCAGCAAACTGCCCTGGGGAACTAAACCTTGACCACAGTGCTATAAAACCGTTTCGGATTTCCGCCGCGCAAACGAATACGCGCCGGAACACCGATGACGGTCATGTCGTCGGGCACATCGGTCAGAACAACGCTATTGGCCACCACTACAACGTTATTCCCAATCCTTGTGTCGCCGATGAGTTTGGCGCCCGGGCCAAAATAGACGTTATTGCCAATTCCTTTCGACCCACCGGCAATGAGGACTCCCGTTCCCACTGTGAGGTTCGCGCCAGTTCGGGTGGGGCCAATGTAGATCGCATATGGCCCCAGAATCACCAATCCAGGCCCGATTTCAGCCAAACGGTGGATGTAGACACCCGTCCACAACCCCGTCCAGCGTTGCAGGACTATCGCCAGAACCATGAGGAATGGACGTACTATGGGAACATGCAGCTTTGAAACCCAATGAGCAAACCGGTAGGAAATATTAGCCCAGATGGTGAGTGACATCAGGATTCGGATGTTCTCAAGGAAGGCAGAACCCTTAATTCCTTCCAGTTCCAAGGTCCAGGCTCTAGCGCTCCTGGTTCTAACGAAGTCAGCACGCAGATTTTCGAACATAATATTGTCACCTCGTTGGTGTGCAATCGGTAGCTCGTAAGCGCCGCGGGCAGATTATCCGTACAGCAACTCAGACCTTGGCGACACACCGTTAGGATCGAACGATCTTAATCCCAGTAACTGAAGTGTCACGAGAGTGGCGTACGCAGGGTTGTGGTATACATGGCGGCGCCACAAGCGGCGGGGCTCCATGCAGAACCGGAACAACCATTCCATGCCCATGTTCTCGATCCACAAAGGTGCATGTCGCAGTTCGCCGGAGATAAAGGTAAAGGCTGCCCCTACCGCAAGCGCCGGCATAGGCAACAAGTCGCGAAACTCGTAGACAAAGATTTCTTGTCTCGGGCATCCCAGACCAACGAAAAGCATGGTTGCTCCGCTGGAGCGAATACGATCGGCTAATTCAATTTTTTCCCGCGCATTTAGACGGCGAAACTTCGAAGGCTCCATGCCCGCAATAATTAACTTGGGATGCTTCTTCAGCAGGTTCTTGCGCATGCCATCGAGCATCGACTGAGTGGCGCCATAGAAAAACACCGGCAAGCCGTCCTGCTCAGCGCGGGCACATAGCTTGAGGGTCAGCATGGGACCATAACAGCGGGCAGTAAGCGGAGACCGATAAAGTAAATTCAAGGCCCAGCGCACTGGCTGGCCATCCGGCAACACAACGTCAAGATTATTCAAACGGTAAAGATGTTCTTTGTCGAGCACGCCCGTCATTACCCCGTGAACCGCCAACGCCGAAATCGACCTTGCATGGCGCTCTTTCGCGGCCCGTGTCACATATTCGACGGCGCCTTCGTAGTCAATTTCGTCAACCATGACGCCAAGAACGTTTTTCTTTTCGTTGTGAATTAAGGCCTGATACCTCTCACGGTTCGTTTCGGAGCCAATACTCTTATGCGAAGACAAAGCTCTTGATTGTGCGGGGATTGATGCCGCTCGTCCGTAGACCGCGCGATTCTCTGCTGCTGGCCACGAAGTAAAAGAATTGTAAATGGCCCTCTAAACCCACATCACAGACAAGTCGCCGGAAGTATGACCTTCAAATTCAACAATGTCAACAGCGCAATGGTTTTCACGTCAGTGAGGAAGCAACGGGGATCATAGATGCAATCTTTGCATCTGCTATACGATAGAAAACGACCGGATTCCTGTTGTCCCACCATCATCAGCGCAATCCGCCGTTCTTTGGGCCTTTTGCGCAGACATTCTTGAAAACTAATCTTGCAGGTGTCGAGAATCATGATATTAAACACGTTCGGTCATAACGCAATGATTGCAAAGCTCCGGCGATTGCGGCACCTGGTGATGGTGCGAACCAAGCTGAGGGTTCCTTTGGTTTGGTTACGGCATCGCGGACTCGCGCCGAACGACATTTTCTTGGCCTCGTTCCCGCGATCCGGAAATACGTGGGCTCGATCTATAGGAAATAGCTGTTAAATCATGTG
>DATHJP010000763.1:0-4882 GCA_035489695.1 Terriglobales bacterium | reverse complement strand
CGTGTGCAACGCCTACATTTTCGAGGACGATCATAACTCGGAATTTCGTTATACCGGTCCCCCACTCCCATGTTTGCAGGGCTTGGATAATGTAGGTCGCGTCATCTACTCAGGCACGATGAGCAAGATCTTGTACCCATCATTGCGGCTGGGTTATATCGTCGCGCCACACCAACTGGTTGAACCGATGATTAAGATTCGCGCGGTCATGGACCAACACTCGCCGGCCATCGATCAGGCGACACTGGCCCGATTCCTAACGGAGGGCTTTTTCCTCACTCACATCAAACGGATGCGAAAATTATATTCGGATCGAAGGGACTTTTTTATCGAACAATTCAACAAATTGTCAGGCAAGCACTTCATCCTCGAAATTCCCGAAGCTGGATTACATTTCGTCGCCTGGGTGCGACAGAAAGAACACATGCCGCTGATCACGCGCGTGTGTACTGACATCGGTATCAGGCCTTCGCCGCTGTCGTCGTGCTTTATGAAAGTAGAGCCGAAGCCCGCACTCACATTTGGGTTCGCCGCATGGTCGCGCGCGCAAATTCGTGAGGGCCTTAGCAAGTTCGCCGCGGCGCTTAATTCCAAATTGAAATAAGTAATTGGGCAGGCCACGAAGCGGTCTTTGACGAGGGGCACGTCAATCATTCCACTGCTTTGGATCTGCTCGTCCGTCCGCCGGGCTTTTAAAACTGAAATGGTCCGTACCAAATCTGCGAAGTGGCTATGGCAGTGACGCCTGACCACTTCCTAAAGTGTCGTCATGAAAATTCAACAAAGGAGACAAACATGACAACACAATTCAAAATCAAAAAAGCTAGCCAGACTCTTTTCATTGTTCTGATCGCTCTCTGCTGCGGTGCGACAGTGGCACCGGTGCATGCACAAAAGCCGGGAGCAATAACGGCAAAATCGCAATACCAGGTGTCGAACCTCCCCACCCTCGGCGGGACGAGTAACGCGGGAAACAGTATCAATAATCAGAGTTGGGTGGCAGGCTATTCCAGGCTGACGGGAAATCAGAGCCGGCACGCTGCTTTGTGGCGCAACGGTTCACTCTCTGACCTCGGCACACTTGGGGGGCCAAACAGCAGTGTCACATGGAACGTGAAGAATACTCAGGGCATCATCGTGGGTATCTCTCAAACGGCCGATCCGGAGCCTAACGGGGAAGCTTGGAGTAGCGCAGCTTTCTACTCCGGGCCGTTCACCGTCGGCTTTATCAATCTCGGGTTTGTTTGGGAACAAAACCAAATGAGGGGCCTTCCCAATTTTCCGGGTGGAAATAACGGCTTTGCTACCGGAGCCAACAACCTACGTCAAGCGGTGGGATGGGCTGAGAATGGTGTTCATGACGGGGATTGTGTCTCACCTCAGGTACTCCAGTTTCGCCCGGCAATGTGGACTCTGGGACCGCCAGATCAGATTCAGGACCTACCCCTGTTCCCGGGCGACACATCAGGAGCTGCCACGGCGATAAATGATAATGGTCAAATCGTCGGGATTTCGGGCATCTGCGACCAAGCCGTCGGGAGACACACAGCCAAGCACGCCGTGCTATGGGAAAACGGCGGCGTGATTGATCTCGGGAACCTTGGCGCCCAGTGGTGGAACACGCCCACGGCAATCAATCAGCGCGGCGATATTGTCGGGTTCGCTGGCGACCCGGCATTTGTTGAAGGCGATATCTTGCACGCTTTCATGTGGACCAGGGAGGACGGCATCCGACATCTCAAACCCTTGCGGAACCGTACACCAGAACACGTAGACAGTGAGGCCTACGGTATTAACGAAGCCCGCCAGGTAGTCGGCGTCTCATGCGACGCGGACTTCGTTGATTGTCGTGCAGTTATTTGGGATCACGGTAATACGCCGACAGACCTCAATGATCTCAAAGGCGGCTTTTCTGCGCGCCTCGAAACCGCAAAGGACATAAATGACAAAGGAGAAATTACGGGTAGAGCGATCAATGCAGGTGTGAGAACGCCATATTTGGCGGTGCCTGTTTCGCATTAAATCAATACAAGAGAAAAAGCGCGTGCCGGATGTCGACTTGTAATCGACGTCCGGCATTCCGTTTTTACTTGCGCGGCGCACATAGGCAAATCGGATTGGGGAAGCGCGCGCGCCCCGCGCGCTGGCGAAGGCGCCCTCGCCTTCGCGAACTTTTACAAAATGGGCCTGACTGGGCTCGAACCAGTGACCCTGCGCTTATCAAGCGCATGCTCTAACCAACTGAGCTACAGGCCCAAAAATTTAGCGACGAAATCATTTAGCGATTTAACGATTGGCGTCAACAATCACTCACCACGGGTCCGGTAAATCGCTAATTTGAAATGGAGGCAAGGGGATTCGAACCCCTGACTTCCAGCTTGCAAAGCTGGCGCTCTACCAACTGAGCTATGCCCCCTGTGAATGTTCGATTTTAGATTGCCGATTGCGGATTGCAAATGACAGAGAAGCGCGCGCCCTCATGCGTGCTTAACACTCGGACTTTCCGGCAACCGTGCCGATCCCTTCCCCGGGTGGGTCGCAGCGACATACCCAGAACAAGTTCTGGACTGTGTCCGGTTCCGCTGCTCAAAACTGGAAATAAACAAACGGCACTGGACCGGTTGCCGGGAACAGTTCGAGCAAGAGAAATGCGCAAACGTAGGCTGGGATTTGAATCCGCGCCGGTTGCAACGCCAAACGGTCAATAAATTGATTGCGTTCCTGGGCAACCGCCAGGAACAGAGAAATGAAAAGGAGCACGATCGTACCAGTGGTTAGCAGGAATTCGCCGGTCACGTGCTGAAAACCGAATAGCGCACTTAGGACATATCCGCTGGCCTGGAGAGTCTTCGCACGGAAGAAAGGCGCACTTAAGACAAAGCAGGCAAACATCAGGCCAACACTGAACGGCACAAACCAGCGTTGCTTCGTAACACGATCGATGCGTGTCCCCACCATTGCTCGGTCAAAGAGTCGATAGCCGACTAACAGAAGGCCGTGGTACGCGCCCCAAGCGACAAATGTCCAGTTAGCTCCATGCCACAGTCCCACGAGCACCATAACAACCAGCATGTTGCGATATAACACGAACCGGCCTTTTCTTCTCCGGCTTAAAGGCATGAATAAATAGTCCCGGACCCACGTCGAGAGTGTGATATGCCATCGCTGCCAGAAATCTGGTGGATTTCTGGATAAAAAGGGGCGCGCGAAATTAAGCGGAAACTCAAAACCGAGCAGCTTCGCGCAACCCCGAGCAATGTCGGTGTATCCGGAGAAATCGAAGAATACCTGAAAGGTAATCGCAAGGCAGCCCGACCATGCAGCCAGCCAGCCCGGGTACGCCGCCGGATCAGTGAAATAGCCATCGGACACGGCAGCGAATCGATCGGCGAACACCATCTTCTTAATCAGACCGGACAGAACAAGGATGATGCCGCTCTGCACCATAATCGCCGCCGGGCGACGCCAATATTGAATTTGTGAGATGAATTGCCTGGCCCGAATGATTGGACCGGCAATCAGGTGAGGAAAAAATGCGATGAATAGCGCGTAGTCGATGAGGTTTCTAACAGCCTTCATCTTTCCCCAATAGACATCGATCGTATAAGAAAGACTGGCAAAGGTGTAAAAGCTGACGCCGACGGGAAGAATAATTTGCAGCACGACCGATGATTGAGGCACGTGGAGCAACGCGGCTAATGAGCCGGCAAAGAAATCGTAATATTTAAAGAAACCCAGAATTCCAAGGTTAACTACGAGGCTAACCACAAGCAGAAACTTCTTACGGCGACCGCTTGCAGTTTCCAGCCAAATTCCCAGGAAATAGTCAACTACTGTCGAAGTCAGAATCAACACGATGAATCGTGGATCCCACCACATGTAAAAGATGTAGCTCGCACCCAGGAGTAAGAACTTTCCGATGCGAAATGGGACGCTGTAAAACAGCGTCGCCACGACCAAAAAGAAGATCCAATACTGAAAGCTGTTAAATAGCATGCAGCTGTCGTTAGGTTAGCAACCTAGTTGGCATCATTCGTTGTGCGCAGTTTATTCACGGTCAGTTCCGCCCCCAGAGGTACCTTGTGGTTTCCAATCAGCTGATCGAAGGCGCCCCAGTAGCTCCGATACAAGCGTGTCCGTGAATTTCTGGCGACCCTTCGCGTTAAGGTGGAATGCGTCAAAGTAATATTCCGGTTGTTCCAGAAAATCGAACGTGTGTCCCGGCAGCGAAAAACTCGTCTTCTGAATGACAGAGCTTGGAAGAACGGATTCATATCCTCTTGAAAATCCAGCGAGCTCTAGAAATGGACCGCGCGGAAGAGGCGTAAGGACGATTGCTGTGGGACTATGCAAATAACGATCCATTATTCTCGGGATCCAATCGCGTTGTAGTTTGAGAGAGTACTCCGTGTCTGACTGCGATGGTTGAATCAAGCTCTTCCGGAAAGCCAACCTCTGAGCTTCTGTTAACTTTGGCACGAACGTTACCTGTCCTGTCGCTGCATCGTAGGACGTCCCCACAAGATCGTAATCCCGTCCTTTGTACTCCCGGCCGGAGTGCATTTCGCCGGCCTGTCGAATGCTTCTCATTCGCGCCACGGGATGCGCAAGAAGATCGGCAACGTCGTCCTGGTACGCTGAGCCTCGCAGTATACACGCGATAAATGCCCTGAACCGGCCAGACCATCGTTGAAAACCAGAGGCAAAATGCAAGCAGTCTACATATCGCAGTAGCGGCGCTGTCATAGAAATCCGGAGGGGATCGGCGTTGTTTGGTTCATAGCCGATGCCGTAAGGAACGACGATCGCCGCATATCGTTGCGTGGTCGGATCCACTTCCCGAGCCATGTAATACCACGTGTTAGCAGATGCGGCGGGTTCG
>DATHJP010000762.1:0-3819 GCA_035489695.1 Terriglobales bacterium | reverse complement strand
ACGAATATTCCTGGTTCATTACGGCTGAAGTGATCCGAGAAAATGAGATCGAGAGCCGCTCGAGTCTCCGGCTCATTTTCATAATGCCAGTGTGGGTCATACCACGCACGGCTGTTCTCGACTTCTTCCACGGTGCGGCCGAACAGGAACATGTTCTCTTCCCCCGCCTCCTCCGCCATCTCGATGGTCGCGCCGTCCCGAGTTCCGACGGTTAAGGCTCCGTTCATCATGAACTTCATATTGCTCGTTCCGCTGGCTTCATAGCCGGCAGTCGAGATCTGGTTGGAGACATCGCTGGCTGGGATGAGCCGTTCTGCCAGTGACACGTTGTATTCGGGAAGAAAAACGATCTTGATTCGACCGCGCACGGCAGGGTCCGCATCAATCGTATCCGCCAGGTTGTTGATGAACTTGATGATGAGCTTGGCCAGGCGGTACGCCGGTGCCGCTTTACCCGCGAAGAAGAATGTGCGCGGCACCATCTTCATGTCGGGATTTTTCCGTAGCCGGTTATAAACGATCACGATCCGTAGAGCGTTCAGCAGTTGCCTTTTGTATTCGTGGATACGCTTGACTTGGCAATCGAAGATCGTGTCCGGATCCACGATCTGCCCCGAGGTCGCTTTGAGCCAATTGGCGAACTGCGCTTTGGCCTCCCGCTTTGACGTGAGGAACACTTCGCGAAAGTATTGGTCCTCGGAAAATGGCTTGAGTTCCTTCAACTGGCTCAAGTCGGTGATCCACCTTTCGCCAATGACTTGCGTGATTGCAGCTGACAGTGCGGGATTGGCTTCCAGCAGCCAGCGTCGCGGTGTCACCCCGTTGGTTTTGTTGCTGAAGCGTTCCGGAAACATTTCCGCTAGATCCTTGACCGTCATCGTCCGCAATAGTTTCGAGTGCACAGCGGCCACTCCGTTGGTGCTATGTGTGCCGACGATGGCGAGGTTCGCCATGCGAATCTTACGCTCGTTGCCCTCCTCCACAAGACTCACGCGTTCGACGCGGCCCTCGTCTCCGGGGAAACGAACCCGAACTTCGTCGAGAAGCCGCCGGTTGATCTCATAAATAATCTCGAGATGACGGGGAAGAAGGATTTCAAACCACGCAGCAGGCCATTTCTCCAGAGCTTCAGGCAGCAACGTGTGATTTGTATAAGCAAGTGCCTTCTTCGTTAGATCCCACGCCTGGTCCCATCCCAGGTGCGCATCATCCAGCAAAATTCGCATTAACTCAGGCACGGCCATGGAGGGATGCGTGTCATTGAGTTGGATCGCGACCTTCTCGGGCAGCTTGTCCCAATCTGTGTTGTATCGCTGAAAGCGGCGTATCAGATCGGCCAGCGAACACGCGACCAGGAAATATTCCTGTAGAAATCGTAGCCCTCGTCCGACATTCGTGGAATCGTCGGGGTAGAGCACTCTGGTCAGCGATTCCGCTTGAAGAGTCTCACCGAGCGCACCCACAAAATCCCCGGTGCCGAATTGCTGAAAATCAAAATAATCCGGCGCAGCCGCGGCCCAGAGCCGGAGCGTGTTGATGGTTTTGCCTCCATAGCCAACCACAGGACGATCAAAAGGAATGCCGATCAGGCTCGACGGCCGGTGCGGGATGACATGAAAATTTCCCGCTTTCAGCTCGAAGCTGACGTTCAACTTGATTTCCACCTTCTCGTGGGGCCGGGCGATTTCCCACGGATCATCGTCGCGGAGCCAATTGTCCGGGTTCTCCTTTTGCCAGCCATTCACGATGGACTGTTTGAACATGCCGTACTCATAGCGCAGACCATAGCCTGTGGCTGCAAGCTGCATTGTAGCCATCGAGTCCAGAAAGCATGCTGCGAGCCGGCCCAAGCCGCCGTTCCCCAGGCCCGCGTCGGGTTCCTGCTCGACCAGTTCAAGCCAGTCGATACTTTTTTCCTGAATCGCATGCTGTACAACAGGATCAAGCAAGAGGTTGGTAACATTGTTGGCCAGCGAACGCCCGATGAGAAATTCCATAGACAGGTAATAAATGCGCTTGGCGTTCGCTCCTTCATAAGTCTTCTTGGTCTGGACCCAGCGCTGCGCGAGGATGTCTCGCACGGAACGCGAGAACGCTTCAAAGCGTTCACGTGCACTCGCCACTTTCGGGTCGATGACTCGGTCAAAAAGCAGATGGCGTTCGTAAAACGCGTTTTCCGTTCCGACAAATGGAGTCGGACCACATCCGTAATGATGGAGAAGCTCTGAAGCATTGGCTGCGCTCGGCGTCATGGGAACCACTTTCGTGGACTTCGGACGCACTGTACTCTTTGTGCTCATTGGAGATCCTTCTGATTCGAATTTCTGAAATCGCTAGCGTCCAACGTCTACAGCCGACAGCTCCTCGCCGAACAACTGGCACCCGTTGCGCTCGCCGTTTGGAGTCAAAGGCAAGTCGGTAAGACCGGTATGCTGGCGCGAAAAGACTCCATGCCGTCTCACCATGCCTCGCCACATACACCACTGGAAGTACTTCGCTCATGACCAGTATTTGGATGTTCCTCAAGCATGCAAAGTTCCACAACCTGGTGGACGCAACCGGCGCGAGTGCATGCCCCTGATATCAGCACCTGGCGTTACTGCGGCTGAGCAAGCGGCGTGTTCTTCCAAGCATGGCTGTTTGTGAAAGCCACCAGATTCAGACGGTGGGCCCATAAAACGCGGGCTGGCATGGAGCCGCTCAACTCTCCTCCATCAGCGCGGTAGCGCGCTTGCCGACTTTCTTGAGCTTCACTTCAAGGCCACGAAGCTCCTCGGGGCTTAGTTCGGACAACACTCTCTTCATCTGCCCGGAATGCTTTCGAAACGCGGAAACAATGAGATCCTTGCCGCGTGGGGTGAGGGCAACGATCCGAACGCGTCGGTCTTCGGCGCTCTCGACCCGGTTGACCAAGCCCTTCGCAACCAGGCGATCGACAAGAATACTGATTGAACCTGGGGTCAAATCTACGATTGGGCCTATCGTATTGACGGGCAAAGGCCCTTTGCGCAGCAGGACTTCGAGCACGCCGAAATCCGAGAGGCCGAGTCCGGTCTCTTCAATACCAGCGGCGGCGTACCTTGTCAGGGCGCGCATCGCCTTCATCATTACTATCCAAACGTGGTCCGTCGTGCCTCGGGTCATAAAAAACCTGAATCTCTGAGAAGTATACATAATCAATTATATTGACATCAATATATATGACGCCAATGCAATGGCGCCGATCGAAAAGGAGAACCCGGTTATGAGAACCGCTTCTGTAATCGCCCGATATCTGGCGGGCGTGATCTTTCCTGTTATGGGGCTGAACGGCTTCCTGAACTTCATTCCCCTTCCCCCGCCGGGAGGCATTGCTGGACAGTTTATGGGTGCCCTTTATGTCTCGCATTACCTGTGGGTGATCTTCGCGTTTTCGCAGGTGTACTTCTGCTGGTCAACCGTTACGTACCGTTGGCGGTGGCAGTGCTGGCACCGGTGATTGTCAACATCCTTGTTTTCCACGCCTTGATGGCCCCGAGCGGGCTTCCGCTGGCCCTCTTCGTGGCTGTACTGTGGGCCGTGATCTTCATCGACGTGCGACCGGCCTTTTCCGGGTTGTTCCAGTCGCGCTTGCAGCCGCGGGCCTGACCGCAGGAGAAAGGAACAAAAACATGGCACAAGAGCTCACTGTCGTTGTGACGGGATCCACGGGTAAACAAGGCGCCGCCGTCGCGCGGGGCCTCCTTGAGCGAGGCCACAAGGTCCGCGCCGTCACGCGCGACCCAATCTCAAGCCAGGCCAAATTGCTGGCGAACGCCGGGGCGACGCTCGTTGCGGCGT
>DATHJP010000761.1:0-3911 GCA_035489695.1 Terriglobales bacterium | reverse complement strand
CTCGTTATAGCCGGTCGCACGCCACAAATAATGTCCCAACTGTATTTGGGAACGACGATACCGGCGACGGTGTAGTTTTTCTCACTAACGTACAGAACACGGCGTTGGATTGGAATTGGACCGTAAGTCCCACGGTCTTGTTGACTAGCCGCTTTGGTGTAGATCGCGCTTTCGCTCCGGGACACGCCAACAATTATCCCGACCCGGTGAAGTTTGGCTTCCCCTCGGTGTTGGACCAGGCCAATGGCATCGTGCGTATGCCAGCCTTTCTGATGGACTCGCCCTGGACGTCATTGTTTTCCCAGTGCTGCCCGGACACCGACTTCGCGCATACACTCTACGGCTACTCCTCGATGCTTTCATGGGTGAAGGGACGCCACAGCATGAAGTTCGGCGGCGAGCAGCGCCTGTTCTTTAACAACTTTCGACAGCCACCATTTCCCACCGGCTACTTTCATTTCGCGCAAGACATCACCGAGCAGATTCCTTTCAACTTCGACGTCACTCAAGGCAACTCTTTCGCAGATCTGCTTCTTGGCTATGGCGATTACGGGGGGATTTCCGTTTACCCGGCGGTAGCCAACAAATCGAAAGAAACCTCGTTCTATTTCCAGGATGACTGGAAGATTACCCCACGGCTGGCAGTCAATCTCGGGCTGCGATACGAATGGAGCACTCCCTATAGTGAGCGTTTCAATCGGGTCCAGTTTAGTGACTTCAACGCTGACAGCGGCATTCACGTGGACGGACTACCGTTGGTTCCGGGCACACTGAAGGGCCTTACAGAATATGCCCGCAGCGGCGACCGCCACGTGCCTATTGACCGCAACAATTGGGCGCCGCGCCTGGGATTTGCGTACCAGCTCACTTCCAACACGGTGGTTCGCGGCGGAGCGGGCGTGTATTACGGAATGAGCGTAGCAACCAACTTCCAATACGCGGGCACAGCATTCCGCAAGGATGGAAACATCTACTTCAGCAAAGATGGAACGCAGACCAAGTACGCCTCGCTGGCCAATCCTTTTCCCGCCGGTTTGCCCGCGCCGCAGGGCACCCGGTATGGACCGCAGGCGATGTGGGGCTTCGCGAACCAGAACGATTTGGGGACGACTGAAGCGCAAAACGGCGACATTTATCAGTGGAATTTCGGGGTACAACACTTGCTGCCGTGGCAGACTACAGTTTCCCTCGATTACTCAGCCAATCGCAGCACCCACTTGCCCTGGGGCGGATACTCCAGCACTCGCAACCGGAACTTCATTCCCTCGTCACTGCGGCGGCAATATACAACCGCCCAACTCGATGATGTGGTGAGCAACCCTTTTCAGTGCTTGTTCACTACTGTCGCCTCTCCGGCGTCCTATTGCCCGGCGACTCCGATCTTCAACGAACCGGACTCTCTTTACAACGATGACGTCATCGCTTTGCAGAATGTGCTGCGGCCTTTCCCGCAGTTTCCCGGTCCGTTTGAAGGTCTTCCGCTTCTGGAAGCGCAATCGTTCTATAACTCCATGCAGTTCCGCTTTCAGAAGAGGACGAGCCACTACTTCTCCTTTGAAGGAAACTACACGTTTTCAAAGTTGACCGACGACTCGTCAACCGGCGCCAACGCCTTCGTCGGAAACTTGAACACGGGAAACCCGCAAGAACTGGATAACCTGAAGGCAGAGCACTCGATCAGCGCCAATGACACCACGCACCGCCTCGCCGCTGCCATCATCTTTGATGTTCCGGTCGGACGAGGGCGCTGGATTGGAAACGGCATGAATCGCGTTTTGGATGCGGTAGTCGGAGGCTGGAGCATCGCCAATAGTTTGACCTACCAATCGGGACAGCCGATTGCCATCGGCATGTCGGCACCAGCGATTACGGATGGAAACCAGCGGCCAAACGTCGTGTGCTCGAATCCGGGGAGTGGAGTGGGCCCGCACAGGTCGGCCCTGACCGGCGCCAGCATGTTCAACCTGAGTTGCTTCGCGGATCCTGGCGATCAGCAACCTGGCAATGCGCCTCGTTACTTCTCCAATCTACGCACCGACGGTATTCAGAATATCGACGTCGCTTTTTCCAAAACGTTCGTCCCACGAGAAGGCATGAAGCTGGAAGTGCGCGGCGAGTTCTTCAATGCCTTCAACACGCCACGGTTCGCCTATCCCGACACTCTTTTCGGCGACTCTACTTTCGGCGTGGTTTCTTCCACTTTGGGCAACCCACGGCACGGGCAGCTAGGCGTGCGCTTCGAATTCTGAGTTTCCAGATTGCTTCGAAGAGGACGTCCAGTTAGGGAGGAAGAGCGCGCCGCAGATTGTAAAAAAGAAGACCCCTATCTTTCAAGGACAGGGGTCAGGCAAGCACCAACTATTGTGCAACACGTGTGGACTGAAAGGCGACCGATTTCCAGCTTCCGTCCTTTTTCACGTACACCCGCGTGAATCGATATTGGCCCGCAGCGTCCTGGCCATAGGCCTTTCCTTTTTGGGTTGAACGGCCGGTCACGACTGCGGTGTCGCCGTAAACCCGCACTTGCAGATCGTCGAGGTCATAACCCTCAAATTTGAGCTCACCAGACTTGAAATCCGCCAATATCTGCGCCTTCGTCCTGAGAGCGCCGCGAGGAGTCACGAAGGTGTAGTCGTCCGCGGTGGTCTTGTCAAGAAAAGCCGTATCGCCCTTAACAGTGGCCTGGGCTCGATCCTGTTCCAGCTTGGTTAACTCTTGTTCAGTTTTTCCCTTGGGAGCGGACTTGTCGTCGGTCATCTGGGCCAGAGTGAAGGACGATGTGGCTATGGTCAGTAAAGCCAATAGCAGGATGCGTTTCATGGGTGCCACTCCTTTCGGAACGCGATGTTACCAGAATTACCGGCTTAGAACCAAAGTGGTTATACATTCGTAATCTGTCAGCCCGGGCAACGACTCTCTATCCTCAGAGAGACCTTAGGTGCACTAGCTTGACCTTGGGGCGAGATCTGAACACCCCATTGGGAACAACCGAATGATGGAAGGTCCTTAGGTCTATTAGAGAGAAACCCATTGAAGTTGGGTCATGCCATATTTGCGGTGCTTCTTCAGGGGCTGGCCGGAACGGCACCAGCGCAACGCCTGCAGTTTGTCGAACAATACAGAACTGAATACAGCAAACTGACCGAAGCCAGCATGATCGCCAGCAATTGTGTTACCTCGTTCGAATTAGAAAATCGCAGGCCAGTCCCGCCAACACGTCTCACCATTGGTAAAGCTACTTACACTATCGAACTAGTAAAAGAGGTTCCGGCCTCGGGCGAGTTTGCCAGGTTTTCGGGCAGAACTTGTGACAAGGAAGCCCAAAAGCTGCGCGTATGCGACGTCAAAGACCGCATCTATATCGAAACTGGCCACACCCTAAAAGAAGAACAAACCACCGTCTTGCACGAGCTTCAACACGCCATTCTTGGAACCGAGAAAAGCGACCGAAACACGACCTATCACCAATTCATTTACGAACTCTCACCGAAATTGCTCCAGGTGCTTAAACAAAACCCCGACTTGTATTCCTACTTGACCGCTTCAGACTCGAAGTAAGAGAAGAATTCCTGCAAGATCACAAATCCAGAAAGGCGAAACGAAAAAACACCGCTCAGCTTTCATGCCCAAATTTATCCCGGGCGACATTCCACTTTATACTCTTTGAGATCAGGATTGTCCGCTCAGCGAAGGAGATCAGCAACTCATTTAGACCTGTCAGGTTGGGGTGGGAGATGGGAATCGAACCCACAACGTCCGGAGCCACAGTCCGGTGCTCTGCCAGTTGAGCTACTCCCACCGTTTCCTGTCGATTATAGCAACTAGCCTGCGAGGATTGTCAGGAACGCTACCACCGAGAAAGGGTTAGGCAGACGCAAGAGGGTTGCGTGGAGTGAAGGAGAAACCTGCTT
>DATHJP010000760.1:0-2322 GCA_035489695.1 Terriglobales bacterium | reverse complement strand
AGTCTTGAAAATATGAATTCGACCCGTTGTAGCGTTGAAGGAAGGAATGAGAAGTCGATACTTGGAGGCTCCCAGTAGTCTTGACCCGAAGATCTCTCCTAAGGCTGTTCTTAGTGGCTCGGCATCGTACTTCGTAGGTCTTAGCACCCACCACGGCGATGTGCGTGGGAAGATGCTAGGGCCGTAGCGAATGTAAAACTCAAGTACCTCGTTTGCGCGGAGACCAAGCCCGAGGGCTAGAGCGATAATGCCCCCCGTTGAAGTACCCGCAATCAAGTCGAAAAAACTTGAAACCGGCATCCCGCCCAAAGTTTCCTCGATGGAGGCTAGGAACGCCGCCGGGAAAACGCCCTTGATCCCCCCGCCATCGATCGAAAGAATTCTAAATCGGCTCATTTCGCCCCTGCACTCGGCTCATAGCCTTCGCCGAACCACTCGCCGGTCACAACCCACACTTCGTAAAAAATTAACCACAGCGAGATCCACGGCATAATGAAGCGCGAAATGAGCATATCCTCCCGCCATTGCCCTGGAAGGTGCAGGCAGAGATAATTCCCCCGACATACGTGCGGCAACTTCGCATGTCCCGGCGAAAGCCGGAGTTCCGGCTTTAGGACTTGAATCCGCGGGCGCACTCGAATCTTGTACCCAATCTCGACGGTGTACCTGTCGCTCGTCGGGGTTGGCTGGAGCACGCCAACACACCGAAGTTCCTTCCGGTCATTCTGAACACGAAAAGCCGGGAAAGCGAGCCTAAAGAAATACGCTTGCTCCACGAGAGTAAGCGGCCTCGCACGGAGGTACTTATTCCTTCCCATAAAAGGTATTCGGCCGTACGGGTGTGACAGCTGCGGCAGCAGATGTGATAATTCCGGAACTGGTCACGCCTAACTGCCCCGCAACCCTAGATTCTTGGAGCTTTTTCGCCCTTTTTTTCAAAGCCGTTGTCACAGGCTCGCCGAACAGCGTTTGCAGGTCCGCATTGACGTTTCCCCCTCGCGCAATGAGCCCTGACCAGCGGAGTTGGAAATCGCGGACACCCTCCTCGAACGCCTCATACGCAGCTTGGTTTGAATCCCAGCGCTCACTCAGGTCTTCGGCGAGGTTGGAAGGATTCAATACCCGCAGGTGTCTTTCTCCTGCACTGTGCGAAGCTTCGATGAGGTTCAAAATTCCGCTCAGCACTGAGGTGAGCGCCGCACTAACCGACGGCTGTCCGCGATAAGCATGTGCGGCCACTGTTGTTAGCACAATCGATATCGGAGATAACTTTGGGTCGCCTTCAGCGTAATACAAATCCCGCCATCGCTTAATGAGCTGCACGACGAGTTGTAGCGTCTGCTTCTCACCTACCGCTTGTTGCGCTGGAATTGGCGCGGCCTTCTCGAACAGGCGTTCGACCAAAAGGATTCTGGTCCTTTCTTTGAACCACTCGATATAGCCAAGGGGATTGCTATCGCACCATCCCTTCACTGTGCAGTCAGGGATCTTGATGCAGTTCCCGCCAAGGTCAAAGTTGCGACAGGCTGGAAGCACGTCCATGAAAAACTCGTCTGCATACTCTATACGGACACAACGGTTTTTGAGTGATGTCATCGGCCCATATATATGGTGATGATGCAGAAACTCGTACAGAGTTCGGATCAGGCCCATCGGGTCAACGTCACGATGATTATGAGAAAGCTGAAGCACAAAATCGAGATCATGCGGTCCCTTGATCGGCTTCACCGTAGTGCCGAGAGCCATCGATCCCTGGGGATAGACATCCGGGTGGAAGTTTCTAAATGGACTCTCCCTGCTCTCCAGCAGTTTGTTGAGGGTGTCATATCGCGCAACGGCCAGATCGTATTTGGCCGGCGTTACCTGAAGTTCTTCGCAAACCTGGATAAGCAACTCGTCCAGCGCGGCCGCAAAGTTCGGCGGAAAGGAAAAAGCGGGAGCAACAGCCATGGCATGCCTCACTCGATTGGGATTGCTACACGCTGGCGGGAGTACGGCTGGAACCTAGAGCAGTCGAATCTACGTCAGTGGTCGCGAAATCCAGATTATTACTTCTAAGCGAAAACACCGGGGCAGACAGCGAAAACCGCCGCCCCACAAGAACTACGAACATCCACTAGTCGAACCACAACTCATACACCGATAACAACTCCCATTCCGCGTCATGATGCTGCCGCAGAAGCTGCATGTCGGAGCGTCGCCCAAGTCCACGATTTCACGCAGAGCGTCGGCAGCGTGGATCGAACCGGCCGGTGGCCGTTGCTCGTTCGTGGTTGGTGACGTCCCAATGGAACCGTTCAGATCTCCTACGCTCTCGGGTTG
>DATHJP010000759.1:0-2334 GCA_035489695.1 Terriglobales bacterium | reverse complement strand
GTCCGCTGTCCAATAGGGCCCTCCGGGTGGCATGGAAGGCGGGTTGCCTTCGTGCGGCGAAAGTGTTTCGAGCACTTTGTCAGCATTGTCCGGATCGGACATAAAGGTGTAATCGTCCAACTTTATGCCGTGCACCTCCATGTGCGAAATATCGACATCGCGAAACAAGGGCCCGATATCACGCGCGAAAGAAACCTGGGGCATAACGTTCTCCTCCCGACAGGAAACGCAGAATGCGAAATTTGTAAACAAAACATCAAGACAAAATTGTATTTGCTTGGGTGCGCGTGGCGTTTAGAGCTCCGATACTGTTCGGGGCGGCGATTGCACGACTAAAGGCAATTAGGCTCGTCAAAAGGCCACTGTCACCCGGCTAAGAAATACATCCGCCCCGTTTTCATGTTTGGACACCTGAGCGGCAATCGGATCCCAGATGTGTTGATAGCTTGGAATGAACCGGATCGCAGGCGTGATGGCGAAATCGTAGAAAATTTCAATTCCCATTTCGTCGTTAACTGAAGCCGTGTTGAACGTCAGTCGCTTGATACTGTTCTTTAAGTCGTTGCTGATTGCGTTGTAGTAATAGCCAACGCCAAAGCTGTCATACTTCCTCGCCTCGCAGAGACCGTGCGCAAACAGCGCCACGCTGCCATGGACAGTGACTGTACTGGCTTCCGGAGGCGAGTACCCGAACCTTGCGAATATTCCAACTCCGTTAAGCGGCTGACCACTTTTCAGTTTTCCGGCAATCGTGGCTGGATCATCGCTTACGTAGAGGTACTGCGAAACGTTCTCGATCGTACCCCAGGTAGTCGACTTGTGATTGATCGGTAGCTTCCCACTCGAAAGACTGCCCAGGAGAAGTCCGATCGCGCTTGGAATCTGCGCCAGTGACAACGAGCCGAAAGGTGACTCCAAGTCGATCTTTGCCTTGTTAGTCCAATTGTATTGCGGCTCAAACTGGCCCGGCAAACCGCCGACCGTGTACGAAAATATCCACGCGGTATAGAGGTTTACCTTGTCAAAGGCGTGAGCGACGAAGTTGTTTGCCTGCGTGTTCGGATCAAACACTCCTCCAGCGACGGTTAACCATTTGGTTGGCGTCCACACTCCAGCCGCCGCAATCGTATGCGCATTATAGAAAGTAAGCGCTATCGGGTTCTTGTTGAAATTCAGGTTCGCAAAATAGTATTTCGCGCTGTCGCCGAATAGCGTTTGGTCGGCGATGTCGAGGATCGCCAGCTTGCCTAACAGAAGACTGAATTTCGGCGTCAGCGCCTGAACCAGAAAATATTCCGTCGGATAAACATCGGCGTCGAAGAAAGGACCGGGAAACGCGAGTCCAGTGTTCTGCGGTGTGGAGGAACCGACCGTAAAACTATCTTTCGCCGAGTCCCCAAATCGGGACGCGACGGTAAAGTGGAAAACACCGCCCGGCCAGAGCCCTGCGCGTCCCGTGTCGATGTTAATAGAGAGCTGAATATTCTCGACGAAAGAGCTGCCGGTTTTGAGACCCCCTGAGGCCACATCCTGGTAAGCGCTCGTTGAGTATAGATCAAAGAAAATGCCATGCGCCGCCAGGTTTGTTCGAAAGCCGCCCCAGTCACCGGTCACTTGCGTATTTTGCCAAAAGTCGCCGACAACAGTCCCGGGCAATCCGAATACAGGTCCGTTGTTAAAGAAGGGTAAAAGAACGGGCGAAAGATTGGCGATAGAGGCCTTCTCCGTTTGGACGGGTCCCCAGTCGGGTGCAGCCTGTGTAGCCGCAGGCGGCTCACCGCTCGCATCAATGTGACGAAAGCCTGCAAAATTCTCGGTAGCAATTGCCGAAGCGGGCCAGAGCAAGGTAATGGCCAGAATGCACGGCGCCAGATGGTTCACACTGCGCCACGACTTCATCGATTGGTTCTCAGTTCGCCCATTTGATTCAGTTTCAGTTGGGTTAAATTCCGCGCGCCTTCACGATGCGATTGCGTTTTATCATCAGGGCTCGCCACCTGGTCGGTATTGCATTGTCCTTTCCCATTCGATTTCGCCAGCTTTTCTGCTGCATTCATAGGTTCAAATTTCAACCCCGGGGAAGTACACTGCGCAACGGTTTGGGGACATGCATTTTTGCGCCTGCTACAAGATGCTTCCCTCGTGAACATCTTCAAACATCAGGGCATTGTCTCGATAATCGACGTGCACTCCGACGAGCACCGGCCCTGGCGTATCAAAAGCCTTCTTTAGCGTTGGTGTGATTTGATCTGGGCTATCGATTTGGAATGCGGTCGCGCCGAATGCTTCGGCGTACTTCGCGTAATTGACCGGACCAAAATCTACTCCTGAAGT
>DATHJP010000758.1:0-5144 GCA_035489695.1 Terriglobales bacterium | reverse complement strand
GTTCGCCTACCGGAATGCGCATACCTACGTTGAGACGAACCAGTGGGTCGCGCACACCTACCAAGTACTCAGGACGCTCTCTGAAATCTCATCGAAGCTAAACGAAGCGGAGTCGCAGCAGCGCGCTTACCTGATCACTGCCGACAAACGCTACCTGCAATGGCGGGACCGCGTGTTCGCCGAAATCCGCAAAGACGTCGGCGAGTTAATAGAGCTCACCGCTGACAACCCCATTCAGAAGCAGCGCATTCCCGATCTTGAACAGAAAATCGCGAACCGGCTCGAAACCATGGAGGGGACCAGGCGCTTGCGCGAGACGCAAGGCATCGAGGCGGTACAGCAGCGGATCCTGAGTGGTGTCGGCCCGGTGGCGATGGACAGCATCCGAGCGGTCCTGGACTCAATGCAAACGGAAGAGCGGCGGCTGCTCGAACTGCGGACTGCGGACGTCAAAAAAGGTGCCGACCTTCTGCTGGGAATTTCTGCCGCGGTAATCGTTGTCATTTCTCTGTTCCTGGGCTGGCTCCTGATGGTGATCCGCCGTCAGATGGTCGAGCGCAAGCAAGCAGAACAAGCGATCGAGAGCCTCAACGCTGACCTGCAACAGCAAACCATGCAACTGGAAGTCGCCAACAAGGAGCTGGAAGGCTTCAGCTACTCCGTCTCGCACGACCTGCGCGCCCCGCTGCGCGCCATCGATGGGTACGCCCTCATGCTCGAAGAAGATTACCGCGATCGTTTGGATGAAGAAGCGGTGAGGTACCTTTCCGTGATCCGCGCGAACAGCAAGCGGATGGGATTGCTGATCGACGACCTGCTGGCTTTTTCGCGACTGGGTCGGCAAGACCTCGCAAAGGGCGAGCTCAATATGAATAGGCTGGTACAGGAAGTCATCGACGAAGCGCTTCTTCACGAAGGTGGCAAGGTAGCGAAGATCGAGGTCGGACAACTACCGCCGGCCAAGGCCGACCGCGCGCTTTTGCGTCAAGTGTGGGTGAACCTCATTTCCAACGCGCTCAAGTACAGCGGCAAGTCACCAAACCCATCGATCGAAGTAAGCGGGCGCAAAGATGGGATCGAGAACGTGTATTCGGTCACAGACAACGGCGTGGGTTTCAGCATGGATTACGTCGAGAAGCTTTTTGGAGTATTTCAGCGCCTGCACCGCGCCGAGGACTTCAGCGGGACGGGTGTCGGCCTGGCGATCGTTCAGCGGTTGGTAACGCGTCATGGCGGGAGGGTGTGGGCCGAGGGCGCGGTGAATAAGGGCGCGAGGTTCTCGTTTACGCTTCCCATCGGAGAAGCACATGAATGATCTGGAAGTGGTTGAGATTCTATTGGTAGAGGACAGCGACGCCGATGCTGAGATGACCATGCGCGCGCTCAAGAAGGGGAAAGTGACCAACAAGGTGATGTGGGTGAAGGATGGTGTCGAAGCCCTGGAGTTCATTCAATGCACCGGTGCCTACAGTCAACGCGACCGGAGACACCCGAAACTGATCCTGCTGGACATCAAGATGCCGCGGATGGATGGCATCGATGTCTTGAAACGTCTCAAATCCGACGAAAGTACCCGGATGATCCCGGTGGTGATGCTCACCTCATCCGCGGAAGAGCGGGACGTCGTCGAGAGCTACCGTGTGGGGGTCAACAGCTACCTGGTGAAGCCGGTGGATTTCGGGGAGTTCGTCGAGGTCGTCGCTCACGCCGGTCTTTTTTGGGCGCTCATGAACAAGGTACCCAGCTGATGCTTCCCACAAAGCGTCAATAGAGGCAGATATGGAGGCGTCAATCAAGGTGCTGCTGGTGGAAGACACGGTCGAAGATGCGGACCTGCTCATCCGTGAGATGCGCAAAGGCGGTCTTGAGATCGTAGCCCACCGGGTGGAAACCCGCGAGGCACTAGAGCAGGCACTGGAAACATTGCGGCCGGACGTAATCCTGTCCGACTACGCGCTGCCCGGCTTCGGTGGCATGGCCGCCCTGGAAATGGTCAAGCAACACCGTCTGGATATACCGTTCATATTCGTCTCCGGCACCATCGGTGAAGAACGTGCCATCGAAGCCCTCAAGCAGGGCGCCACCGATTACGTTCTCAAGGACAACCGCGCGCGGCTGGTGCCGACGATCAGGCGGGCCATCACCGAAGCAAACGAGCGACGGGCGCGGCGACAAGCCGAAAAGGCGCAGCGAGAGAGCGCAAGTCTGATGAACGGCATTATCGAGTCGGCACTCGATTGCATATTGGCCATCGATCACGAAGGAAGAATTTTGCAGTTTAATCCGGCGGCTGAAGTGATGTTCGGCCGTTCGCGCGAGGCAGTGCTCGGTCAGTCGATGGCCGAACTGATTATCCCACCGCGTTTTCGTGCCGCGCATCGGCGCGGGTTTGCGCATTATCTTGCGACTGGCGAAGGCTCTATTATTGGCAAGCGGCTCGAGCTGGCAGCAATGCGCCTCGACGGCACGGAATTTCCGATTGAACTGGCGATAACGGCCATCACGTCCCAGGCTATACCGATGTTCGTTGGCCACATACGCGACATCTCCGAACGCAAGAAAGCCGAGGAACGGCTTACCTATCTGGCCCATTATGATGCCCTGACCGGATTGCCCAACCGGAATCTGTTCCAGGAACAGCTTTCGCTTGCCTCAGGGCGTGCCAAGCGCAGCGGGCAGATGCTGGCTCTGATGTTTCTGGATCTTGACCGGTTCAAGGAGATCAACGACACCTTGGGCCATGCCGCGGGGGACTTGTTGCTGAAAGCGATCGCTAGATTGCTCAAGGGATCGCTGCGGGGAATTGACAGTATTGCCCGGCTGGGCGGCGACGAGTTCACCATCATTGTGGAAGACATCACGGATGTCGACCAGGTGATTACCATTGCGGAAAAGGTCAAGGCCGCCTTCTCGGATGCAATCGTGATCGACGGACGAGAGCTCTTCGTGACGGCAAGTATCGGCATTTCGATGGACACGGGTGGACTTGACGTCGATGCGCTCCTTCAAACCGCCGGCATCGCCATGCATCTCGCGAAGGAAGAAGGGCGCAACACTTACGAGTTTTACGCGTCGGAGATGAACGCAGGCAGGGTGGGACGGCTCGACATGGAAATCCTGTTGCGGCGTGCGGTGGCGCGACAGGAATTTGTGCTGCACTATCAGCCGATCATGGCGGTGGGAGAGGATCGGATCGTTGGCGTGGAGGCATTGATCCGCTGGAATAGTCCCGAGTTGGGTTTCGTATCGCCCGCACAGTTCATTCCGCTGGCGGAAGAAACCGGCCTTATCGTGCCCATCGGTGAATGGGTTCTTTCCACCGCCTGCCTCCAGGCCAAGGCATGGCAAAATCAAGGCATCCGGCCGTTGACGATGTCTGTCAATCTCTCGCCGCGGCAGTTCCGGCAAAAAAATCTAGTCGAAATGATAGCTGGTGTCTTGGAGAAGACCGGACTCGATGCCAGCTTGCTGGATCTCGAGATCACCGAAGGAATGATCATGCACCGTGCCGATCAAGCCGTCGCTGTGTTGGAGCGCCTGCATAAGCTCGGTGTCCGGCTATCGGTTGACGATTTCGGCACCGGTTATTCCAGCCTGAGTTATCTCAAACGTTTTCCGGTGCAAACCCTGAAGATCGACCGCTCATTCGTGAACGGCCTCACGGCGGATGGCGACGATGGAAGCATCGTGACCGCCATCGTCGCTATGGCAAAAAGCCTCAAGCTTGAGGTCATCGCAGAAGGTGTGGAAACTCCCGAGCAGCTGGCTTTTCTGGCACGACTTCATTGCGACAAGTATCAAGGCTACCTTTTCAGCAGGCCGATTCCCGCGAATGACTGCATCCGATTGTTGGAAAAGTCGGCGCGGATAGCCGGTCCCACGGTGGCGTCCTGTGAGCAGTAGAGCAATTCAGGCATAACTATTGCGGTACTCAGGTCGAGTTCGCATCTTTTGAGAGAGACACTCTGTCTATTTATCGCAAATTCGATGGAATGCGCTTGCCGTCAAATGATGTCCACGCGCGTACCGAGCCTTCATCGAAGCGGGTCGAGAGCCCCGTCACGCCCTCGCAAGTCCCATCGCAAGGTGAAGATCGCAAGAGCCGCCGTAAGGCAGCGCCGGCAAACGTGCCGCTCCCTCGTACCCTGAATTGGGTCAAAGATCTTCCTCCCAGCGTCAAACCAACTGCCCTTCTACGTCAGTATGCTCGGATTGCCAATGTTTTCGCGGCAACTTGGAATGACCCGGAGGCTCTGAGTTCATACATGAACTGTCTATTGAGAGACGACCGCGGAAACCGCAAAGGTTTACCACCTGACATCCTTCACGAGATACGGGCATTGCGGGAATACCACGCCACGATCAACGCGGAACACTCGTCAACCTGGACGGTCCTCCGCAAGCGCGGCTAGTGAGCCATCGAGTCTTTGCTTTTAGAGGGCCGCAGTTCGATCGGCCGCCGGAACCCCGTGAACATCGCAAAATATTTGGAAGTCACCGAGAGCCACTGCCGGGTTCTTCCTCCGAATACCGTCTCGATGGTTGAGTCGGTTGAATTAATGACACGTGCGATCGCATTCTGTCGGGAACAGAAAATTCGGAAGCTGTTGGTGGATGGGTCCGGATTGACTCAACTTACCCCGCCGACGCTAGTGGATCGCTTTTTGATGGTCGAAGATTGGGCGCGAGCGGCGAGAGGGATGGTTATTGTGGCGATGGTATGGCCTCCGAAATTGATTCATCCTCAGAAATTCGGAATAAGGGTTGCTGCGGACTTGGGCTTGAGGGGCGACGTGTTTATTTCAAAGAATGCGGCAATGGCTTGGCTGCTGGCGCAGACTGACACCCATGCGGGCGCACTCCGCGCCTAGGTCGTCGCGCGGCCATTACTCGCAGGAAAGCGAACGAATCTGTAACCCCGGCGTAACCCGGTAGTGGCCACGTCAGCGATCGCTATCGCAAAGATCCGCATGTAACTGGTGGGCCCGGCTGGACTCGAACCAGCGACCAAAGGATTATGAGTCCTCTGCTCTAACCAACTGAGCTACAGGCCCGCACGCGGATTCGGGGCCGATTATAGCGGACCGGCGACAGGCCACTCGGCCGCGTTGCAGTACACTCGATGTTGATAGCCACCGTGCGCG
>DATHJP010000757.1:0-5259 GCA_035489695.1 Terriglobales bacterium | reverse complement strand
CGCCCGAAGCGGCGATTGCAATGCCTCTTTTCAAAACGTCGCGGTATTGTTTTTCATCTCCAATCACATGATCGGACGGAAACATACCGATCACCGCATCAGGATCATTTCGTAGCAGGATGAACGCCGCCAGCCCGATTGCGGGCGCGGTGTTGCGTCCCACCGGCTCCGCGATGATGTGCGCTTTCCCCAATTTCGGAAGTTGACGCGAGATTTCTCGTCGCAGATCTTCGTTGGTAATCACCCAGAACCGACTGTCAGATGCGAGAGGCAGCAGGCGCGACACAGTCTGCTGGATCATGGTCTGTTTGCCATCAAGCGCGAGCAATTGCTTGGCGCGGCGCTTGCGACTCAGCGGCCAGAAGCGCGTGCCGCGTCCGCCTGCGAGGATTACCGGATAAAAATTAGATTTCGCCACGTTCAAATGTTCAAGAATTAAAAGATTGAGACACTGCGAGCTACATCCTGGTCATCGGCTCCGGCAGCGTTTTCCCTGGAACTTTCGCCTTCAAAAACTCCACTGCCCACTGCGGCCGCACCCGAAATTCGCCGATCGACGCAGGCACTACCACGGCATCGCCTTTTGCCAGTGTGACCGGTTCCGTTCCGTCTGTCTCGACCACACCGCACCCCTCCACCGCCACCAATATCTGTACTGAGCTTTTGTCCGGCTCTGCTGCAAACTTGTAAGGCTCTTTCAATTCGAACATCTCGACTGAAAAGTATGGCGCGGCAATCAGCGAAGCCCGCCGATTTCCATTCACTTGCGTAGGCGCGGGACGAACCACTTTGCCCGACTTTACATTCTCTTTTACGGCCGCCAATCCTTCTTTGAGATGCAACTCGCGCGGACGGCCGTAATCGTACAGGCGATAAGTCGTATCCGACTGCTGCTGGGTTTCGACGATGATCGAATTTGGTCCCAAAGTATGAACCGTCCCTCCCGCTACGTAAATCATTTCGCCGGGAAAAACATTGATCCAGTTTAGAAGATCTTCCGCGCGATTCTCCTGGATCGCCCTTTCGAATTGTTCTCGCGTGACACCGGCCTTTAATCCTAGCCCGATTTGAGCGCCGGGTTTCGCGTGCGCCACATACCAACATTCTGTTTTTCCCCAAGGCTCGCCTACCCGACGCGCAGCTTCGTCATCGGGATGCACCTGCACAGAAAGCTTTTCGTGAGGAAACAAGAATTTCAGCAGCAGGGGAAAACGTTTCGGATCCCTGGCAGCTTCGCCCACTAGATCGCGACCAAATTCCAAACTCAATTCGGCCAGTGATCTTCCTCGTAATGGTCCGTTCGCGACCTTGCAGGCATCTCCCGTCAACCAGGCTTCGCCGATCTTTTCGTCGAAACGCTGATTGCTGTAGATAGGAGACAAATCCAAGGTTCCCCAGGGGCGAGGGTCGAAAGCAGGCGTCATCAATAATGGATATAGTTCGCTCATGCGGAGACGACACGTGAGGGAAGCCCGGCCACGGGGGAGCAGGCCGGTTCAGTCACTCCCCTTAGAAGCTTATTAGGGCAGAGAGGCTGCCTGAGAAATGCCTTATAGAGCCGTAAGGAAGTTACGCATCCGCTCCAGCCCGCGATCGAGTTCCGCGACCGACGTAGCATAGGAGACCCGGATGTGCTCGCGCGTTCCAAAGCCCTCCCCCGGAACGGTCGCGACGTGACCCTGGCGGAGCAAATTTCCAGCGAGATCAGACGCCGTCTTTATCCCGCCGCACCCCAGGAACGCCGAAATGTTCGGATAGGCATAAAACGCTCCTTCCGGAAGTGTGCACTTCACTCCAGAAATGGAGCGTAGCCCTTTGACCACATGATCGCGCAGCTGGATGTATTCCAGACGCATGTTTTCTACGCACTGCTGCGGCCCGTTCAGCGCCGCCACAGCCGCTTTCTGAATGATCGACGTGGGATTAGAGGTCGACTGACTCTGCAACTTTTGCATGGCGCTCACGATCTGCGCGGGCGCCAGCGCGTAGCCTAGCCGCCAACCGGTCATGGCGTACGTTTTGGAGAGCGAACCGACAACCACCATGCGGTCTCGATATTCGCGCAATGATCCCACGGAAAAATTCTTCCCCGCGTAGTTCAGATAAACGTAGCACTCGTCGGAGATTACCCAGATCCCCCGCTGTGCCGCTAGCCGAACCACACTCGTGAGATCTTCAGGCGACATCACGGCTCCGGACGGATTCGACGGCGAGTTCAGAATAATGAGCTTAGTGCGTGGCGTTACCAGCCGCTCAATCATCTGCGCCGTCACGCGAAAGCCGTCTTGCTCGTCCGTTTCCAGCAGCACGCAGTTGCCACCGGCGTATCGCACGATGTCCTTGAACGAAACCCAGTAGGGCACCGGCAGGATAACCTCGTCGCCATGATCCACCAAGACTTGGATAGCATTGAACAGAGCATGCTTACCGCCCACCGAGGCAATCGACTCCTCGCGGCGGTAGTCCGAACCAAAATCCGTCGCATGACGATGCACAATTGCATCTCGAAGTTCCGCCGTGCCTCCCACCGCCGTGTATTTGCTGAAATTTGCCTGAATAGCGGCAATGGCGGCATCCTTGATGTGTTGTGGCGTCGAAAAATGGGGCTCGCCGGCGCCGAAGTCAACTACGTCAATGCCTTGCTGACGCAGCTTGTCGGCTTCAGCGACGACCGCCATGGTGGCGGAGGGTTCGATGCGGTTGATTCGATCAGTAAGTTTCACGGCTAAAGGTGCTTCCGTTACTGGTGTCATGCTCGCTTTCCTGTTCTGGATTTTCTTGCATTCTGTAGCTTAAGAGCCGGATCCAACTTTTCTTTCAATCTGCGTTCCACCATTTCCGGAACTAGATCTGCGATCGATCCCCCGAGTTGTGCGACCTCGCGCACCAGCCGCGAACTGAGATAAGAATATTGTTCTGCCGGCATCATGAAAACAGTTTCCAGTTCGGGCTGCAATTTGCGATTCATCAATGCCATCTGCAGTTCATATTCGTAGTCGCTGAGCGCCCGGATGCCGCGCAATACCGCGCTGGCTTTGACCCTGGCCGCATAGTCCACCGTCAATCCGTCAAAAACATCTACTCGCACGTTCTTGAAGTTCTCAGTCAACGCTTCCAGCATGTGCCGCCGCTCGTGGAGACTGAATAGTGGATCCTTGTCCGGATTCCGTAGGATTGCCACCACCAGTTCGTCGAAAATCTTGCTCCCACGTTCGATCAAGTCCAGATGCCCGTTGGTCGGTGGATCGAACGAGCCGGGATAGATCGCAATAACTTTTCTCAATAGTCCTCTTTCAATTTTTGCGGGCAACAGAGCAACGGCTGGAGTTAAAGAAGATTCTATTCGGCATGAAAAAGGATAGCAATTGTTGTTTGCTCCAGGCTGTTTTCCGCCATCACACGATCACATCTTCGACCGGACGCCTCGGGCTGGGCGGAGCGTTGGCAATGGGATAGCCCATGCGAAAACCAAAAGTACCCTGCCAAGCCGGATCGCCAGTGATTTCCGTGAGAGCCTGCGCCATTTGAGGCGCGCGGTTGAGCGTCCGCTGCCGATCCACAACTTCCACGGGCTGGTTGACGGGCTGCGCACCTAAGCTCTGTGTAGTTGCCCATAGGTGAATACGCTGCCAAACCCGTCCTGCCCGTAAACTCTGCGCCCGGTCATAACGGTCGCGCACCGCAATCATGCCCAGCAATGGGGACTTAATCGCATGCACTTCGCGGGTCTGATCGAGCCAATATTTGCCTGCGGTTTTTGCCGGCATAGCAGGCATAATCTTTGCAGCGGCTACCATTAAACGTGGCAATCCTAGACAGTCCAGCGTCAATCCATCGCGATATTTCTGGACATCCGGCCAACGATTTCTGATCCAGCGCTCGCTGTCCTCTTCCATCTGTTGGTCGGAAGTAATTGTCTTCGTAGCTTCCACCAGGACGTCGCCCACTATCTTCCGCTCTGTTTCGCCGGCGTAAAGGAACAGTTTCACGTCAGGTTCGTCTTTCGCGAGATTAGCCAGCTTTCCGAGTATCTCAGGGGATAACGGTCTGCTCATATCGTAGCCAGACCGATTGGTGTGGCGCTGCGCGATTGCTTGTTGCAGACTGCTTTTCTCCGCGGTCCCAAAGGTGAGTGCGAGGCTGGCGGCCAGCACCGGCTCCGGCCTTTCAGGAATGCGGGTTAAGACTCCAGGTTCAAGATTTAGTTCCACCTTGTAGCCTTGCGCTGCAGCGGTAAGCATCATATTTTCGACGGCGCATCCCAATCCAATGTGCATTTCACGAAGATAAGGGTCGAACATTCCAAGGTTGCGCCGCGTATCAGCGTAGAGTTCAACTCTGCCGTCAGTTACTCGAAAAAGCCACGGCTGAGTATTGTGCGGACTGGCCGCCAGGATGGCGGCATGGACTAAAGCAAGGGGACCCGTCCCTGGATCGCTTCGCCAATTTTGCCACGGCTCATAGGCTCGTCCTTCGCCGGCGCTGAAAACACCCTGGTCATATGCGCGCCACACGATCCCGCCAGCTAGCAGGATGGAAATCACACCCGAGCCTTGCAGAAACGACCTTCGTTGCATGAACCGGCTCCTGAGGATGGCGTTTGGGGACTCTTTGTAGCGCCGGCGTCCCGCCGGCTTCCCAGAGAGGAGCAAACTCGGCGTGAGCCGGCGGAACGCCGGCGCTACGGGATGCTTCAGTCGCTAGATGAATGCTGGCTAGATCGGACCCTGCGAGAGACAAGGGACGACCTGCTAGAGGATAAGTCGTCCCGTGTAAGAAGTGCAATTCCCAACGACGCCCGTTTGCCCGAGTGGCAAATCTAGCGCCTTGCCGCCGGAACCTTGCTCGCAGTTTCTGTCGGAGCGCTCGGCATTGTGGTCACGCGGCTGACCTGCGCCGAACTCTGTGCGGAAGCTGCTGCCGCCTGCGCCACAGGCGGAGTTAAGCCCAGTTGTTTTCGAACTTCAGCTTCCAGTTTTGCCATTGTGTCTTTGTTGTCTTTGAGGAACTGACGGGCGTTCTCGCGCCCCTGGCCGATACGCTCGCCTTTGTAGCTGTACCAAGCGCCCGACTTCTCCACTATTCCGTTGTTTGCCGCCAAGTCGATGAGATCGCCTTCGCGGGAGATTCCCTCTCCGTACATAATGTCGAACTCAGCTTCACGGAAGGGTGCCGCGACTTTATTTTTTACAACTTTTACTCGGGTGCGC
The DNA here is from genome assembly GCA_035489695.1 of Terriglobales bacterium. Classification (GTDB taxonomy): domain Bacteria; phylum Acidobacteriota; class Terriglobia; order Terriglobales; family Acidobacteriaceae; genus 40CM-3-55-5. The sequence goes on along the minus strand of DATHJP010000757.1, from coordinate 49 downwards.
GAACCGGTCACTATATCGCCTTCCTTAATGGCGGCAATGCGGCGAATAT
>DATHJP010000756.1:0-4450 GCA_035489695.1 Terriglobales bacterium | reverse complement strand
TTCTCCGCCCTGTTCCTTTTCACAGAAGCGGCGCCCGTTAACGAAAGATTGACGTCCAAACGCCGACTAAGGTGCCGGTTCGTGTGTTAGCGAACAGACCGCGCTGCGTGCGGGAGCTTAAATACATCCAGCGGTCTACTCCTCGTAGGGTGCGGGCAACCAGAAGGAGTTCAACATGTATATTGGCGGCGGTGTACTTATGCTGCTCATTATTCTGTTTCTTGTTTTCCGATGGCCATGGCCGACCGACTGAGATCGATCTCTTGGAACAGGCGCTGAAGCAGGCCGCTTCAATTATTTGAGTCGGCAATCGCGTCGCTATGACACCGGACAACCGATACCGGGGATTTCACTCAGACTGGCCGCACGCTGAATGGGCTAAAGGCGGGGCTGGGCGGCCATAGTAATTGTCGGCAAAGTCGCTGGGCTGCGCTGATCCCCCAGCCGCCAAATGATCTGCTTTATCGTTTCCTGAATCCACGCATCCTCGTTGCTCGACAGAGGTTGCATTCTGGTTGTCATCTTTCTAGCGGTACGCGGGTCCCCACGAATGCTTGTCAGTTGTCCTAGCTTCCTTAGAACGGCCTCTTCGATCTTGTACTTTGCTGCCGCCTTTGCTCTTCCCCCTGCGAAAGTTACCAAGACAGTGAAGCAGAAGTAACCCATCGTAAGTAGCGGTTCGGGCCCCTCACGATACCCGTCATACCGATTCCAGAGAGTTTCCACGTCCGGCGTTATCCTAAAGTCGCCCGGAGGCTCGGGATATGTCGGCGCGTTACGTGCGTGGATAAAGTTGCAACTGTCGGCGCATGCGCGATCAACTTTAATCGAGCGTGGGGGACGCCCACGGTGCCGGACGGCACGGGGATTCTATCGATTAGTTCAGGAAACTGCCACATTGGGTTAACTTTGCGGTTCAGAAGCAGACGATCAACGGATCAACTTGATGGAAAGTTGTGGCGGGGATCGAAGGCCGCGAACAAACCGGAGCGATCCATCACGGAACCATCTCGTCCGCGTGCACTAACACTGGCTGCGGGATCGTGAGGCGGCAGCGCCTTGGCAGTCTTGAGGTTAATGATTAGTTGGATCTTGGCGGCCTGCTCGATAGGCGGATTGCCTGGCTTCGCACCTTTCAGGATCTTGTCCACGAAAATGGCAGCGCGACGAAAGATCTCCAGAACATCCACCCCGTAGCGTTCGGCAATAATTCGCCGCTATGGACGTCAGCGCACCGACGACGGTCGGACTATGGCCTAGATTTCTCAAGCCACATCAATCGCCGAGACCGGCGTAGATCCCTGTGGCCAATAAACTTTCATCAGAGGCAAGCATGTGGCAAGTACTCAGTGAGTTGGGCATGGTCTTTGTTATCGGGATGATCGTGCTGACGTACCTAGTCGTAGTCGTGCGCCAATAGGCAACCGGACTGTTGTTAGCCTTTACCGGCTGAGATTCGCCCCTTTACCTTTAACGGAAACGACATCCGCACAACGTCACTATAGGAACGGGCAGCTTTCCCACGTCGCAGCATCCTGGCTCCGGAGGGAATGTCCAAGCCGGACGAGACGACGATACGCCGCTCCAAGGAACGCCTGTGAGCGCCGTTAACTCTCGGAGTGCCCGACTATCTGCGTTAGTTCGTTTGTGCCATTGAGGGTCCGCTTTCGGGCAGGTTTGCTTACGACGGCTGTTGGCCGTGAACTGCCTGATCACCTCACCGTCGCACAACAGCCGCCGTCAGTTTGCTCTAGTGGAACAGCGCTCCGATGCTTTCTCCGGTGTGTATCCGCTCGATGGCGGCAGCAAAGAGCGGCGCGACGGTGAGCTGGGTAATATTGCCGAGCCGCTTTTCCGGTGGGAGATGCACAGTGTTCGTGACCACGATAGATTCGATCTGCGCTGCGCGCAGCAACTCGACGGCGGGGCCGCACAGTACCCCATGCACCGCGCCTGCGTGGATGGTCCGCACGCCGGCCTGCTTGAGCGTCTGGACAGTGGCGATCAGCGTACCGCCGGTGGAAATCTCGTCCTCGAAGACTACCGCGTCGCGGTCTTGTACATCGCCAACCACCTGGCTTTGCTTAACCTCCGTATCGTTGACTCGGCGTTTGTCGATAATCGCTAAGGGGATGCCTAACCATTCGGAGAAACGACCCGCCCGTTTAGCGCCGCCGGCATCGGTGGCCACTGCCACCAATCGCGAGAGATCGAGGTGCTGCTTGAAGTGGTTGGCAATGATGGGGACCGCCGTGAGATGGTCAACTGGCATGCTGAAAAAGCCGTGCACCTGGTCAGAATGCAGATCCATGGTGAGCACCCGGTTGGCACCCGCCGTCTGGAGCATGTCGGCGATTAACCGGGCGGTGATGGAGATCCGCGGCGCATCCTTCTTGTCGGATCGGGCATAGGAATAATAAGGAATCACCGCTGTCACCCGCCGCGCTGAGGCACTTCGCAGTGCATCGAGGGTAATCAGCAATTCCATGATGTGGTCGCTTACCGGCTCGGTGAATGACTGGACCACGAAAACGTCGCGCTCGCGTACGTTCTCCTGGACCTGGACGCGCAGGTTATCGTTGGAGAAGCGCGCAATCTCCAGGGCGCTCAGCTGCAAACCCAGCTGATCACAAATCTCTGCTGCCAATGGGCGATTGCTATTGCAGGCAAAGATTCGGAGTTCGTCATTCATCGCGCTTATTCTTTTGGCGAGGATGCGACTGTGCTGCTGCGCAGATGCGCGACCGGGATCGCTACGCAAGGGACAAAAGTATCACGAATACAAGAATGAAGGTTCTGTCCACGGCCAGGCCATGGGATTCACCACCCCGCAGTCCTGCGGATGCGCGCCGATCGGGTGATCGAGTGAATTGTAATAGCCCGCGATCGTCCGCCTTGGAGCAACAACGCGACCGGCAGCGATTAGGCGTGAACGCTTGATCTTCGACGGTCGCAATTCGACCCTAAGCGGAAATACACGCTGCCCTAAAGCGGCCATTGAAACCAACGAAACGGCAGCCTGCCAATAGCAGGAGCGCCATCACACATCCAAGGTTTTCATCGGTCCTCCCGTTGGGGCATCCTGCTCGCTATCGTGCGGCGTTGTGCCAGCCAAGGGTTCGGAGATTCGCCCGAGCAATTTCCAGTGCGCACTGAATCCGCGTCGGACGATGGGATCGGTGGATGCAGACGTTGAGACGATGTCGCGCGTCGACAGCACAGCATGATCCTACTCGATCGACGCGGCACTGCTTAGATTACGGTTTGCCGTACGGCAGTCTGATCGCTTTCTGCACTGAGTGCCAAGCCGCAATATCGGCGGGCATCGGTGGTGCCTCGATGTGGCGGCCGAAGATCTTGAAAGCCTCCACAGGCTTCAGATGACCTTCCGGCGCTCGCACCACGCCTTCGGTGTACGCGACGGCACGTATTTCCGCGCCGACAAAGAAATCCTGCTCGAGGAAAAAACACTCATCGTTCCAACTCACAAGCCGTGTCCTAAGGCGGATCTTCTCGAACGCCTTAATTGATCGAACGAAGGTAAATGTCTCTGCTCGCGTCACCGGAAACCATCGGTGCTTGATCGCGACTGCGCCAACTTCCGACGAAAATACGTAGTGCCATCGCCCCAAGCCGCTAAAGGCTGCGTACGCGTGGGTAAACGTCCGCGTCACGTCCGTGTCGAGGAACGGGATGGCTCTGAACGACAGCTCGTAGTCTTCCAGGAGTCCGCGCTTCTTGGACGCCCAGCAGGCGAGCATCATCAGCAGAAATCGTACGCGATACATCGTGCATCCTAGCAGTTGTCGGACTTGCGGAAGAATGACGCGCTACCGCGGCATGGAACGCTTCTCAATGGGTTTATGACGCTTTCTGTGATCGTAGGAGCGTAACAGCCGCCTAATTTTTGGGCGCTTAGCAAAAGTCCGACAGACTCCTAGCGCCACAGCGAATATCTTTCTGGATGATAGGCCTTGACGAGCCAAGATTGGTTTCAGAGCATAGCTGAGGAGAGCGCAGTGGATCGGAGGCGGTCACACGAACGAAGAATGCGTTGAGGGGGTGCTTCGGCCCCCGGTCAAAAGCGATAAAGCCGGAAACGCGGCCCTACCCCCCGAGCCCTGACCGGTATGGAGAGATTCAGCTTCACCCACCCTCGCGTCGTCGACGCCAGATGAGGCGGAGAGCCAACTTGTGCAGTATGTGCGCCCGGAGCAGCGGCGCCCGAGTTGAGGCCGCATCGACGGGGCGCCAGTCGGCTCGTCTGTCACTTGGTTCAACCGCAGCCGGGGCACCGCGCGACAAGCCCGCTCGGAATCGACGGGAAACAGCTTGCAGCGTGTGCCAACGTCCGCTTCCAGCACATTTCGAAACCCGGCTTGAAGTTCTGCTCTTGGCCGCGAGTTGCCGGTGGAAGCGCCCTCTGGCTCGTGTCTCATAGCGGACACTG
>DATHJP010000755.1:0-19454 GCA_035489695.1 Terriglobales bacterium | reverse complement strand
CGCGGGCCCTTCCTTCCGCGTTTTCGGTTTTCAAACCATCCAACCGCCAGAATTAGTATCCAGATGACCGCAGCAGAACTGCTAAAAATGCGCGCTATCCGACCTTCCGGGGACAGACCATACCGTAGTTCTGCATGGTGCGATCCGGCAGGGAAATTTACGGATATCAATCCATCGGGCCCGAGTCTGACATTGTTCGGTTGTAGCTTACCGTCAATACGCAGCTCCCATCCAGGCCAATAGAATAGAGCAATGCCCGCTTCTGAATCGACCGAGGCGTTGTAACTGTATTCGTAAATCGTTCCTCGATGGGCATAGGTGTTGGGGACGAGATCGCCAGATGTCACGGTCAGTCGATTCGGCGGGATTGGGTGCTCCTCCAGAAACCGCGGATTCAGATAATCGCCCCGAACCCATTTAGGAAGAAATTCCTGGATGGCACTTCCGGCATAAAGCCCTTTCCGCTCATAACGGCGATTCCATTTAACGAGTTGTTCAGGAGACATTTTCTTAATGACCTGGGGCATTAGGATCATAGGCAAGGTTGGGATGGCGAAAACGACGGCGAGACCGGTGAGAATTGCTGGGTGAATCCACCGATCGAGCACTGGAGATGCCATTGCGACCGCGCTTGCTCCGAAGAAAGCCGTGAAGATTAGAAGCCGCCACGGGAATTGGAGATACAGGAAAATTGCGGGCATCTTCTTCCATGGCATTTGCGGTGACATAATGAAAAGAACGAGGAAAGTGAGGAGGAGAAACAAGGCAATGCGGTATCGTTGACCGGTTTTCAACCCTCGCTGGAACAGGGCAATGGCAGAGAGTACCACGCAAATGAGCACCGCGAACCCGAGATTGATCCCAAGCGTGTAGTTCGGGGCGCGAATGCTCCCACCGTAGCCGAGCGCTTCTAGGAAATGTTGCCGCCAGAAGACGGCATGTTCATGAAGCAGGTTCGGCGTTCCCCACATTGCGACTAAATCGCCTGCCTTTTGAGTTAGCTTCCCTAACTTCAACGCGGGATACCAGAAAAACGCACTCATCGTAGCGCCCAAAAGTCCACCACCGGCAACGGTAAGGGGCCATTTTAAATCCCCGGCGGTCAGCGGCGGATAGATCGCGATGAAAAGGCTGCCCCACAACGCGGTGATGTTGTGGCTGAGAAGAAGACCCGCATACATCGAACTGACTAGCAGAATTCCCAGCCAGGGTCGGCGTCGAGCAACTTCCATCCCCCAGTAGACTCCCGGCAGAGTGGCCCAAGCCCATGATTCGCCCATGACATCCCGCACGAAAACGTCAGTCAAATGGTACCGAGTAAGAGCATAAACGCTCGCCGCGGCTAATGCCCACCAAGCTAGGCGAGGCCAACGCTCTCTTGATCCGATGATATAAACAAAGGCATACATCAGCAGGCCGCTAAGGTAGATCGAAGTATAGAAGCTCAGTTTCGTTGCTGGCCCGTAATCCAAGGCAAAGATGAAATGAAAAGTCGCAGCGACGTAAAAACCGAGCGGAGCGTAGAAAGTTAGAAAAGGATAGCCATAGCCAAAGCAACAATCGGGAAACCAAGGCACATGGCCAAAACCGTCCGCCGACCAAACTTTGCAGATTTCGTAAATGTCGAAGACCGGGAAGAGCATGAAATGCCCCCACCACATGTAAACATCCGCGGTGGGAATAGTCGTGGCGATAATTATCGCTGTGTAGATTATGAGCGATAAAAGCACCGGCTTTCCTCGCATCCAAAGCCAGAGGCGAGCTTCGCTTCTCTTCTTCTGTTCGTCTGATAAAACCGTCCTGCTTCCTTCAGGCGGCTGAACACTGCCTTCCATTAGTATCTTGATTAACAGTCAGTCGATTGGCGCGTCATAAGCGTTCTGTAGCTCAATCGCTCAGGTTCCCAGCATGGTATCAGTTGTCTCGGGTCACATCCACTTTCGCGAGAAGTTTTGAATGTTTCTTCCTATACAGGCGAAACTGGTAGGTTGAATCGAATTGAATCCAGTCAATTTTCAGGATGCCAGAAGGAGCGCGTGCCAGAAAGACTTCTGGTGACCGGTTTACTTTGACATAGAGATCGCTTGCCGCTTCGTCTCCTGTGTTCCAAGTAATGATGGTTGTCGCGAGTGGTTGGTCTGGATCGCCGGCGGGAACGGGATTGGGTTCCGCGGTCAAGAGCGGTTTGCCGTCGGTTCCGTCTGGGAACGAGTGGTGTCGGTCCTCGCTACACGCGCCTAGCAACAAACAACAAATCCAAAAGCTACAGGAAAGCGGTAGACTTAATATTCGCGGCACTCTCGGCCAATCGTAGTGCCTGGAGCGGTTCTGTCAATCAACTCACCCATAGCGAACGGCTCACGAATCAATTTATCATCGAATAACGACAACCTTGGCCAGAAGACGCCGCATGCCACCATTTCTCGTGTAGAGCCGGAATTCGTAGTGGCTTCCGGCCGCAATCCAGTTTACCTCAGTGGATCCAACAGGTCCGCGGGCAAAAAGATACTCGGGTCCGCCATCACGTGAGACGAAGACCTCGCCAACGTCGCCTCCTAGTGTTGTCCAGGAAATCCTCGTTCGCCCCGAAGCGGGGCCGCTTGGAACGGGATTCGGCTCGGCGACGATTGTAGCAGTTCTTTCTACTGCCCTTACTTCGATCGTCGTCGTCGCGGTCGTTTCCGGGCCCGCGTAGAGGTGAAATTGATAGTGCGTCGCCGGTTTGATTCCATCCAGCATCTGGAGACCTGATCGTCCGCCGGCGAAATCTGCCTCAGCGCCGCCATCGACTGCTAGCGTTACTCGGCTCTCCGAGCTACGATAGGTATTCCATGAGATTGCAGCCCGGCCGAATTGCCCGACGGGTATAGACACAGGATTAGGAGTAACGAAAAGTACCGGTTGACAATCATCAGCGATATTCTTGAGAGAATAATCATCGACCCAAATTTTACCGGTGGCTGCTCTAGCATACACGGTTGCATATTTGCTCCCAGAAGGAGCTCGAATCATCATGCTGGACTCCTGCCATTGCGGTGCGGAAAGGATGTCCGCTAAGGCAACGGTCGAAGGTGACAAATCGCGCTTATCTTCGTCCTTCCAGCTTAGTTGGAGGCGCAACGTTCCTAGTTTGGAGGACTTCGACCTCTGGCGAGCACTCAGCCGATAGCATTGACCAGCTTCGACCCCGGCGGGTTTGGATATGAGAAAATCCTTTGACGTCACAACACAAGCGGTTTTGCCGCTATAAGAATGTTTGCCGGTACGCTCGATATTCGGCCTGCCGACGACGTCCCATCCAGAAAGTGAACTTGTGTCGCTCCCTTCGAAGTTTCCATTGGCCAATAGTTCTCTTCCGCCAGCCTGCCGAGTTCCACTGCCAATTTCGTACACATGAATTCCATCCAAGACAGTAAGTTCTTTTAGTCGCGGGCTCTCTTCAATTGCCGATTTCAATGAGCTCCACGTTTGATAGATGTTCCAAAATGATATTCCAGCCCGATAAAGATTTTCATCCGCAAGAACATACTTGGCGCCCCACCCATAAAGTAGATCAAGTGTGAAGGGAGATGGAAAGGCGCTGAGATCGCCCCAAAATGCCAGGTTTGGTGGATTTTGGGCATTGCCCATGATGATTCGCTTTCCGGATAGTCTTGTGGAGTAAATCGCCGGTCCGCCATAGGCGTGCTGGGATATCGGGTACTCCATAAATGCGAAATCGCCCGATTGCTTTGAAAGCCACTGATCAACCGGGCGTGGTTTAACCGGGCTCATGTCCATCGGCCTTGGAAAAACGTCCAAGACGACAAGTCCGCAGATGATCGCGACTATTCCGACCTGTGTCGTAGCGCGCGCATGAAAGCGCTCCTTGATCCAATCGAGAAGACCAACCAGGCCAGCGGCGGCCAGAAGGCCTATAGAGAGTTCAACAAAAAATCCTAGGCGCGCCCAACCGCGAAGATTATTAAAGCCGGGAAGTTGGCGCAGTAGTCTGCCTGGCGCAAGAATCGGCGACAAAGCGACATCATTCGTCGAGCCGCTCAGAGGAGGTGGGTGAGTAAAGTAAATTCCCGGACCGAAGGACAAAACAAGGCAACCCAGTCCCATCGCGGTGAGTGCGACTACCACCCTGCGACGGCGATGGAAAACGCCTGCCATGGCTAGGAACAACGCGGCCGTGCCGAGATAAAGCTGCCATTCCGATTGCCAGAGCCCGTTTGCTCCGTTGCGCCAGAGCTGGCCAACCCGATGTCCCCACAGAAAATGCGTGGTGGGTGGAATGATGTAGTCAGCCAATGCCGCGGCGAAAGCTTGCGACTCTCCAGCGCCGCGGTAGTCGACCACTGCTCCGTGAGTCACACGATAATAAGGGATCAAGACGGGTAATACGAAAGCCAGAGCAACGGCGGCGGAAACAAGGCCCAGCTTCAGCAGATGCCGAAGTTCTATTCCCGGCGCTCTCCAGTTGATTCTAAAGGCAGCGTAAAACGCTGCTGCAATCGAAACCATGAAGAAGTAGTACCAGGTCACCCAGGCGGACAAACCGAAGAATACGCCGGCCAGAACTGCGCTCTTTATCCGGGGCCGGGAGATTAATCGTTCGAGGTAAAGAAAGAAAAAAGGTATCCATTCGGTTGAGACGATCGATAGATGACCGGCGCTGTGCGCAAAACGGTAAGGACAAAACCCGACGATGATTCCTGCAAGAATCGCTGCGGCGCGGTTCGACCATAATTCTCGCGCCAGGAGGTAGGCTCCAAATGCCGTCAAAGGAAAGGATGCCAAAACCAGGAAATTGTAGGTAAAAATCTCTCCGCAGAAGTGTGTTAGAGGTGAGAACAAGAGAACCGTTCCGGGGGAGAGGTCCTGATTCCTGAGCAGGCTGAAACCGAATGGGACGAAGACGTCCGGATCAAAGAATGGCGACTTATGAAGATCAAAGAGAGCGTGTGCGACGTACCAAAGCTCCCACAGAAAATGGAAATTATCTTCTGGTCCTCCCGGCACCTTTGTCCAGAGAAAGAAAAGGGCTGGATAGGTCAGAGCGACCGTTAGCAAAGCGTAGAATAGAATGACAAGGGTCGTCTCGCGCGGCCGCTTCGCTTCCATTGCGCGTCCTTCAGCGATCATTCGTGCAGCGACATCTCGACGTTTGAGAGGAGATCAGAATAGATTGCCGTCCGCAATGTCCAGAGCTATGATGCTCGCGCGTTCCCGGGCGGCAGCGTTAGACCTTGCCGTTGCTTTGGGAGTAATAAGGTCGGTGTGGACATAGGTTAATGCGGAGATGCGGATGAACTCCTTGAGCTTAGGGGCCGGGAAGTCCAGGTCTAGCCTCTCCTACCAATCCGTTAATGCTGCCTTTGCTTCCTCGGACAAGCCTTTGTAGAGACCGACATTATCCAAGTGCTGCCTGACGTGGTGCGTATCAATGTCCAGTACGGTATTCGAATGAGAACAACTGCTACAGAATGGCAGCTCGGCCGACGGCTTGTCAGCGACCTCGGCACTGTAATCCACCGGGCTCCGAAAGAACTGCCGCGCTAGCCTGTGCAACTCGGAATTGAAGCGGCCTCCCTGGAAATTATCGGCGAACACGAGATTCGCGTCGATGGCCGGCGGGCGAGTGCATGGCATGATCCTGCCGGTCGCGTCCATCGTGATGTTCTTATACAGCCAATCGCAGCATTTTCTGCCGTCTCGGCCCACGCGAGCCCGTTTATTTTCGTCCTCTGAGCCGATCCGCACATCGTTCGCCCGAGTGATATGATCGGCGTGCCAGCTTTGGTATCCGACAGATGCGCCCTCCGTGCCATGGCAAATCGCTCTGCTGGACGTAATACGGTCCTTCCACTTTTGAACAAAATGATGATCTATAACCTCGTCATTCAGATCAACCAACATTCGATCCAACGCCGCCTTGTACGCATCCATGTTGCAATGAAAAAATAGAGTCTCGTTCGGCCGATCCTCGTCGATTGAGATGGAGGGATCGTCCCAAGCGACAGAGTAGGGTGTTATGAAACTCAATTGATTCACACCCAACGCGGCCGCCAGTAGTTTGACTTCTTCTACTTCATGGACGTTGTGTTCGAACATAAGGAATTGCCAATGCAGGACTGGTGTATAGGAATTCAGCCGCGTCTTGGCTGCCACTAGCTTTTCTATATTGTCTATGACCGATGCAAAGTTACCGTTGCGTCTGTATTGGAGATATGTGGTGCTGGTCGCGCCATCTATTGACAGGATGAGGAACGGCAGGCCCGAAAGAACAAGTTCGTCATAGTTGATTGTCTTTAAAGAAAGACTGGTAGACGAGTAGGTTGGTAAGGCAAATCTGCGGGCCATTTGTATGAACCTTGGTGTCAACCTATTCAGTAAGGGCTCTCCATAGTTGGCGAAGTACAAGTCGAATCCGTAAGGACCGTACTCGTCGAGAAACGCCCGAAAGAGGTTCTCCGTGAGAAATCCGGCTGGCCAGATGAAATTCTTTGCGTTGTCATTGGAGGTATGTACGCAAGAAGGGCAATGTAGCGGGCATCCATTTGCAGGGTCAACGATCAACGAAAATGGATAGGAAATTAGGGTCGTATGTTTATGGATGCATTCATATTTCGATAGCAGCAAATTGGAAAGCTTCAGCAAGAGCAGTTTGGCCTGCGCGTCAGCCATCTCCAGCTTAAGTGCGGAATAGTAATGCTCTACCATGCGGTCAACGAGTGAAACGAATTGGTCGAACGCCGTTGAGGATATGCTGTTGTTTATATTAACTATAGTCTGATTTAAATGGGTCGATTGAATCGCAGCCATCGTGAAAGGAGGGTACGAAGATCGCTTTCTTGGTCAAGGATTTACGCTGTTCGGCTGTCGGAGTAGATGAAGAACTGCAACCCGCCGATCGGGACGCCGCAACTTATCGCTGAACCGTGCACGTGACCGAGGTGGCGTCCGTGATTAAGTGACCTGAGTACATTACGCGTCCAGGTTTTCCAGTTCGAGACGTGATTCCGGCACCGTCGAAAAACTACTAATTTATGCGCTGTGCCAGGAATTTTACTGTTTTCGAGCGATAGCGATAAAACTCAGGCCAATCGGGATCGGCACCTTACCAAGCATCAACCGCTCGAAGGCAAAAACCGACCGGAGGAAAGAATTGAAGGGGGGCAATTTTAAATCTGTAACACTGTCTCTCTCAAAGACCCTTGCGAATAGCCGCCAGGCTGCTGCGGGCGTAAAGAGAATGGCGTTGAGATGGCTCAATAATTCGAGCTTAAGAAAGGGCTGGTCAAACAGCGCTCGAAACTGTCTCCTTGAATAGCGGCGAAAATGATGATGATGCTCGTCTCGCTTGGTCCATAGCCACTTATGGGCAGGCACAGTACAGATTAAAATGCCGCCTGGTTTTAACAGGCTTGCGGCCACCTCGACTGAAGCGCGGTCATATTTTAGATGCTCCAGGACGTCAAGGAGTAATACCGCATCGTAACTCTTTCGAGCCAGCGGCACATCCTCGGGAAGAGTTCCTAGTTTCGCCTTTACTCCGCGATGAAGCGCGAATTCTATCGCGTGGCGAGAACCATCTAGGCCGATTGGATCGTAGTTTTCCGCCAGCCGCAAAAGCATCATTCCGCAGCCACAACCTAAGTCAGCAACCTTTTGCCGGTTCGCGCTCTCAGATGGTAGGTACTGTTGAAGCAAATGAAGAACGATTCGATGCCTCGCCACAAACCACCAGTGCTCTTGCTCCATCGCGAAGATTTCAGCGTAGAGTTCTTCGCGCATTACTTGGCTCCGATCATTTCGATGTAGAAGATAAAGAGCGTATGGCTAGCTCTGTCTATAAGCCAATGGCCGCTGTGAGATGGGCACCAGGACGATTTGGAGTGATGAGCCACTTTGATTTCCGGAAACGCTTAATCTCTCACCGGGGTTGGATTTGTCTGACCGATCTCAGGGGATGTCGGCGTGGTTGGAAATGCGAGCACCTTGATCTGATCATCGATCTTCGCGATTTCGGCGCGCGACGCTCTCCACTGCAAATACGAGGCGACAACCCTTTCGAGATGACCGTATCCGAGCGATACCTTATTCGGAAATAATTTAGCTTTGATCGCGGTTACTGGATTTGCCAGCTTCCAGCGTCGCGAAGATCGAAGACGCGCAGCGACGCTCTCTACCTCATCGAGCAGATGTAATAGTTTTCTTGTGTCCCACAGCTGCTCGCGCAATCTGTTTGTTAGCTTTGTGATGTGCGCCTCTAGCCTTTGGAGTTCTACCTGCAATCTTTGGAGATCCGCATGATATGACCGCTCCCGGTCCGCTTGTTCCACCCGTAGCCTTTGGAGATTCGCGTGATATGACCTTTCTCGCTCAGCATTTTCTTTTTCCAGCGCCGTAATTATTTGCCGCACCCTGCAATATTCGGTGTCCATCCTGGCCACATATTGGGCCCGCTCGGCAAACGCAGCCTCTAATTCTTCAGCTGCGGCAAGCGAGGCCTCAGACGGCTGCGGAATTTCGACGAGTTCGGCGCACAGCCGCATTGCCCGCTCGACGACTGCTGCATCGGTCGCCGGGTCGCCAATTTTGAAATTAGCGGGGACGTTGGAACTGTTGATTCGTTGCTGAAGCGGAGTGAGACATTCCGCAGCGAATGGTTCATTGATAAAATCAAATAGAGACTGCAGCGTGGCTTCTGGTTTATCTACCAAATCGGAATACCGTAGTCGGAAGACGACGCGCGGACCGTAGGCCCGTTCGGCCAAAAGACAGCTGCTCACAGCGCGGAACCAATAATTGTAAGCCTCCTGCTCATTGGCGACCAAGCTGCTTCCGTCGACGCGATGAAAGTTCAGCATCGAACGAACGACGGAAGTCACGTCACGAACAATGTGGATGAACAGCGCCTTTGGAAAAAGTTTACGCAACCCGCAAACATGGAATGAATACTCAGGGGTGCCGTCCACCCATCGCGTTTTTTGATCCACCATCAGCGACACAAGATCTTCGGGTGGAGCGTTTGGGCCGACGGAGCGCTCCCACCGCTTTCTCTCAAGATCAATGCGGTGGCGTAAGATCAGTGTGTTAATGTTCTGGCCAAACATATTAAAAAATTCTTCGCATTGGATGTTCATTGCACTTAAGACCGAGCGATCACCGCGTGCTGATCCGATTTGGTAACGCACGGCGAGATCAATCGCGAAATCTCCCATCCACCCTGACTCCGGGAGTGGCATAATGTTCGGATGCTGTCCGAGACACCAAGCCAGAACGCTCGTCCCCGAGCGTGGTGATCCCACGACAAAAATCGGTTTATTTATTTGATCCTGCATTTTAGTTGCATGCTTATCTCTAGCATGGAGTCGAGCAACGCGAATAGACTTTCCCCTTAGACAATTCATTCTACATGGTCGGTCAAGCCTACTGCCAATCGCGGCTATATCGTCGACGCTAAGGTAGCAGTACGAACTTAGGTTTGGTGGATTGGGCCGCACCTTTGCGGCCCCGCCCTAGCTTTCAGCTTCCACTAATTGCGACATTTATGCCTTCCAGCTTGTTCTTAAGCGCCTCGCATTGTTCCTCGAACTTAGCGATTAACTGTTGCGCTTCACCGTATTTCCTTTCCAGATCGAAAAAACGTTGCATGTGTTGATGAAATTCGGTTTCCATCTCTTCAGCAATTCTCGCGGAAGCTTCCGGCTGCTGTGGACAAGTGCTAAGTTGATTACTCAATTGCTTAGCTCGTTCTACAATTGCCGGATCGGTCGCGGGATCACGCGAATCAAAATCGCCTGGTACATTGGCACTATTGATACGCTGCGCCAGCGGTTCGAGGCATTCCGGAGCGTATGGCTCACCCAGGAAATCGAGTAACGAGCGCATGGCAGTCTCGGGCTGATCGATAATATCTGAATAGCGCATCCGATAGACGACCTCCGGTCCGTATGCTTGCTCGGCCTCGACACAGCAATTGACTCTGCGGAGCCAATATTCATAGGCGGCTTGCTCGCTGGCGACCAACCGGGTTCGACCGTCGGGAAAGAAGTTTAATAACGAGCGAACCACCGCTGTAACATCTCGAACCAGATGAACGAAGAGGGCTTGCGGGAAGAGTTTGCGGAGTCCGCAGATGTAAAAAGAGTATTCCGGAGTTCCGTCCACCCAGCGGGATTTCGGCTCGTCCCGGGAGCGAGAAATTTTGAAAGGCAACGGGAGCCATCCGGCCTGTCGCCGAAGATCCATGTTTTCAAATTGCGTTCGATGGCTCAAAATTAGCTCGTTGATGGCCTGGCCGAAGCGTGAGAGAAATTCATCGCGCTCCACGAAATTTGCGCTAAGCTGGCCGCGCTCTCCGCGTCTCGTCCCGCGTTGATAGCCAATGGCGGCGTCGATCGTAAAAGGCCCCAGCCAATCCGATTCTTCCTGGGGGATAATATTCGGGTGCTGACCAAGGCACCAGGTGAGGATGGTTGATCCCGATCGGCCTGAGCCTACGATAAAAATCGGTTTAGTTATTGGTCCGACCGAAAAAGCCATTTCGTTGTAAGAGCTTCAAGCCCCGACCTGCCGTGACCGATCACTCATCGGTCCAATCTGGGAAGTCAGCATTCTCAACCGTCGTTCTCGAGCCAGATTCATGTGTTTATCGCTGAACAAGTAACTTAAGCGTTTTCTTGCCGAGCCGACTGAATAATTCTCCTTCGTTTTTTTAAAGCCATTTTCCGAGAGCCGATTCCAGAGTTCTTCCGATTCGTAAAGCTCGACCACGGCTTGCGCAAAATCTTCCGGCTCATCGGCGACGAGAATGTCTTCATGATCAACTAGCGTCATTCCCTCGACCGCGAGCGAGGTTGCGACAACCGGCACGCCAAGTGCCATGCTCTGGTTAATCTTCCCCTTTATACCCGCTCCATATCGCAACGGCGCGACGGATAATTTAACGCTCTCAAAAAATGGACGAACATCGCTCTGCAAGCCCGTGACAATCACGTTCTCACTCCCGAGCGCTACCACCTCTGGCGGCGCCTTGTCACCGATGATATAGAATTTGGCATCGCGCAGGCGCTCCTTCACAATTGGATAAATCTTCTCCAGGAAAAAGATAACGGCATCAATGTTCGGCGTGTGCTGGAACCCGCCGATAAAGAGAAAGTCCCGCCGTAGTGAGAATGGCGTGACCGAACCGGGAACATCGACAATCGTTGAAACGATTTCAATCGATTTGCCCGGCTTCGCTTCGCGGAGAAGCGCTTGTTCTACGCTGCTTACCACCCACGTTTCATCGGCCTGATCAATCAGATCGTATTCCAACTCTCTTTTCTCGCGGGCCCTTTCTCGTATCTTGGGATCGCTTGTGAGCTCGGCCTCCCGGTCTGTCCGAAGAAAATGCAGATCGACAGTGTCAAAAATAATACGGCTTTGTGGCGCGTGCAGCCGGACATCGGCAATATGTTTGCGAGCGAAATCGCACCGGCTCAGCACTACAACATCGAAGTCGGAGCCGTGCGAAATGAGATAGTCGCGCACCTTTTTGATGTAAGGGTGATGAATGACCTTAATTCCACGCTTTCGCAATTCCGCGCCGTAGGGTGGGATATCAGCGAGATTGTCCGGAATAAATGTAACGCGATGGCCCAGCTGGCGCAGAATCTTAAGAATATGAAACATCCGGACCGATCCCGCATCTCTGTCGGACATGGGAAGATGATGGTCGATCACGAGAATGCTTTTTCTGTCCGGTGGCGGCTGGATTAGCAATGTAAGATCACCCGTAGCCGGTCTTTTCATTAGATCAGCGGCCCAGGTTTGGGCAAAGGTTAAGCGGTTGATATCTTGATGCTTCTTCGTGCCCCTTGAGAGGTCAGTGCCGCCAGTGGCACCTTCATAATGGATGATCTCGCTGAGCGGCTGGTACAACACCTTGTAACCGTCCCTTCGAACTTTGAATGATAAATCGGTGTCTTCGTAATAGGCAGGCGCGTATTTTGGATCAAATCCTCCCAGGCTCTGGAAAAGAGATTTGGGGATCATGAGGGCCGCGGCCGAACAGTAGTCAACTTCCCGGAGATAATTATATTCAGGTTTTTCTGGATCATCGAATTTGCCGTAATTCCATCCTGAGGCATCTCGCCATATAATTCCGCCTGCTTCCTGTAAACGACCATCGGGGTAAACGAGTTTCGAACCAACGATACCGGTCTGCGGGTCCTCAGCGAATGTGTCGAGTAACGTGCTAAGCCAGCCCGGCTTAACGATGGTGTCATTATTCAAAAAGAAGAGATACCTACCGCGCGCCTTCTCCGCTCCACGGTTACAGGAAGCTATAAAACCGGAATTGCTCTCGTTGCGCAGATAAACCACCCCATCCATCCGTGGAATAAGGTCACCCGTCTCGTCCGTAGAGCAATCGTCCACCACAATCACTTCAAAGCATGATCGTTCTTTGACACTCTGTAACGAAGCAAGACAGGCGTGGGTGAATTGAAACTGATTGAAGACTGGAATGATAACCGAAACCTCGATTTCCTCGTGTAGAGGAAAATAAATCGATTCAACCGGAACAGACGGAACCGGAAGGGCGGGGGCTTTTTTCGATGGCGCGGACGGTGGAACTACGGCTTCGAAGACCGGACCGACCTGGTTGGCGCTTTCAGTTGTTGTTGCCGGCTCGGCCCCTGCTACCCTTGTCATCGTCGGGAATTGCAATGTCCTAATTTCGTCTTCGATCTTCGTGATTTCGGGGTGGGAAGCGCGCCATTGCGAATAGGCATCTACAATTTTCTCGAGATGTCCAAAACCCACCGAAACTTTCCCAGGAAACAATCTTGCCCGGATAACAGTTGCTGGATTTGCCAATTTCCAGCGACGGGAAGAGCGCAAGCGCGCGGCGGCGTTTTCCGCATCATCAAGCAAACGCGACAGCCTTCGAGTATCCCAGAGCTGTTTCCGCAACCGATCTGTCAGCTCAATAACCCGCCGCTCTTGTTCTGCTAGGTTTATGCCCCTGTCGTGAAGTAAACGGTTGATTTCGGTAATGCGCTCACGCAATTGTTGGACTTCGATCTGATGCTGATCACGCAATTGTTGGATTTCGATCTGATGATGAGAGTTGATTTCGGTAATGCGCTCGCGCAATTGTTGGACTTCGATCTGATGCTGAGAGTTAGCTTGCGTAAGCTTGTCGTTGGCCTTGGCAAGTTCTGCCTGATGCGTTGCTGCCCGCTCCGATAAGAGCGTTTCCAGTTCACTAAACTTGGCGAAAAGTTCGCTCATCTGAAGCCGATAGGCCTCCAATTGGGAGGCCTTTGCGAAAAGTTCGTGCATTTGGAGCCGATAGGCTTCCGCTTGCGCTGAGCTTTTAGAAGCCGTTTTGCCTGATTTCTTCAAACTCGCTTCAGGCTCGAACCCCCATTCTAATAATCGCTGAACGCGCCCAGCCTTATCGACTTTCTCCCGGAATAAAGCGGCAACCTCCGGCCATCTCGCTTCAGGATCTACGCCAACGGCACGGTTTTCGATAAACGGATCGGCGAGCTGACAATATTGCTGCACGACCGGGTCGTCGTGCAATCGGCTAAACAGAAAAAGAGCGCCCCCCTGCCGCTCAGAGCGCTTGCAAAATTCATCCAAGGTAAGCGCTCTTGTCATATAGCTTATAGCGGCGCGGTGAAAGACCACGCGCAACCCAAACCTCGAAAGCCGGTATCCTAATTCGACGTCTTCGAAAACCACCAGCTGCCGATTAAAGACTCCGTGTTTGGCCAGAAACGATCGTTTACACGAACAGCGTCCGGCCCAGAAATAGGTAAAGTCGAGCATTTGCCCGTTCTTGAGATCACCATAGGCGAAAAGAAAACCTCCAATATCTGTGACGTAACGCATCAAAGGTGTGACCGAAAGCGTCGGTGCCCATGTTGTGTAGCCCAAGACGGCCACATTCCCCGCCCGATATTGTTTGTGGGCTTTTAGATGTTCCTCGAGCAAATGACGATCGGCGATATCGTCATCATCGAAAAAAAGCAAAAGTTTGCCGCGAGACGCCAGGATACCGGTATTCTTCGCGGCCGATGTGCCCGAGTTATCAATATGGAGATATTTTAGCTGTATTCGCGAGGCAAAGTCGCGACACACCTCCGACGTAGCGTCTTTAGAGCCATCATCAACCACAATCACCTCGTAGCGATTCTTGGGTATGCTCTGCGCAGCGAAACTCTCCAGAGTGGCGCTGAGCATGGTGGCCCGATTAAACGTCGGAATTATGACGCTGATCACGGGGGATCTAGTTTGCATGTTGCTTGAGCGCCGCAGTTATCTTCATCGGCGAATCTGACATCAG
Source organism: Terriglobales bacterium (assembly GCA_035489695.1). Taxonomy (GTDB): domain Bacteria; phylum Acidobacteriota; class Terriglobia; order Terriglobales; family Acidobacteriaceae; genus 40CM-3-55-5. Next base: position 5,119 of record DATHJP010000755.1, on the reverse strand, counting down.
CCTTTCAGGTCGCCGTCCCTGAGCGGTCTTCCGATGCCATTTCGCGAAGGTCATAAATCAGACAGGTTTCATCGTCTTGAATACGCTGGTAATGCCAATCAAGATGTTTCTTCAATCCGGCGTAACCCTCAAGCCAGGGTAAAAGCTTGCGCGGTACCAACAGGAACTGGCCTCCTTTTGCTCGTAACATTTCGAATTGCTCGATCGCTTCGTCGTCATTGGCAGGATACTGCATTTGTAAACTCTTCATCAAAACTTGGATAACACCTGGTGAGCCGTCGCCAGTACTCCAACTGATCGTGGTCTTCTCAGGCTTGGTTCCCGATGGGACCGGGTTAGGAGATGCCGCGATAAAAGCGCCGTTTTCGTACGGTTCACGCTTTAAGCCCGGCAAATCAAGCACAGTCTCATTTTGCGTGACTGTGACTGAGGCGAGCAACTTGTCTTGCGCAGTGCCGCGGTACAAGCGGAACTCGTAAGTACTGCTTGATCCGATCCAGGGGGCCTCGGCAGATCCGGCAGCCCCGGATGCGAAATGCCGTTGCGTTTGTTTGGCTGACCGGTCCGGAAAGGCCCACACTTGGTGTCCCGTAAGCGGTGGAAGATCCTCACCAGCTTTGGCCATTACAAGCACGACGGTCCCACTAGGCAGAACCTTTTGTGCTATTTTCACAAGCGCGCGCGCGGCAGCGAGCTCTTTGCGCCGAGCAGACACCAAAGGCTCAACAGTGTCGTTGAACCGAAAATCTAGGTTGGCGTTCATGCTTTCATAAAACGCAATCAACATTTCCAGCTTTTGAATAGCGTCACGCCTGGACCACAAACCCTCGCGATGAATCCTATATACTGCGAGGATTTCATCGATGTAGCCGATCTTGCCGTGTTGCGCGCACAAAACATAGAGAGGCCAGTCTCCAAAGGGCGGGGTGTAGTACCAGTCTGGAAGGCGACCCAGCATGCTTTTCCGAATCATCGGCGTACAGCCGGCGATAAAATTGGATTGCAAAATGTCTTCAAGAACGGAAATCCGCTTCTGGTCTGCGGGGTTGTAGAGAAGCGAGGCGCGGTTTCCGTCCCCGTAGATTCTCATCGCGTTGTGAAAGCATAATACACAATTCGGGTGGGCTTCTAAAAACTCCACCTGCTTCTGCAATTTCTTTGACGACGTCCAGTAGTCATCGCCGTCGAGCATGGCAATGTACGGGCTGGATGAAGCCTGAAACTCCTCGGCAAAAGGCCTGTTGCTGGTAGGTTCGTTTCGCTCGGCTAACCGGAGCCGAATTTTCCCGGGATATTGCTTTTGGTATCCGAGAAGAACGCCGCGTGTTCGATCTGTGGAACAGTCTTCCAGAACAACAATCTCGTAGTCGAATTCGGTTTCCTGCATCAGGACAGTATCGAGGGCTTGCGCAATGTATTTTTCATGATTGTAGGTCGTCAGCAGAACAGTTACTTCCATGGGAGTTCGGATAGATCGACAGCAATCTTCCATATGCACAACAACCGCGATGTCATCAGGTCCTCCACGGATGACGGAAAACAGGTTTCATTGACAATCGCTTTTTCACCGCTGCGGCGTGTTTTACAATGAAACCAATCAATGCGCAGATGGCAGTGATCTCGCTCGAACTCACAACGGAACCCGTAGGCAAGCAAAGGACTCTGTTAGCAAGCCTCTCAGTCTGCGGCAGGCGCAAGCCAGCTTGAGGATCATCAGTACGATAGGGTTCCATGCGATGACATCCCGGATAAAAATAGCGACGCACCAGTACATTCTCGGACCATAAAATATCATCCAGCATGTTTCGACTCACTCCGGTCACCGTTTCATCAATCTCAAGGACTACATACTGGTAGTTACACTTTTCATCTTCCTGATAGCGCAACAGAGAAATGCCCGGGATGTATGCAAGTTGTCGGCGGTAAAGGTGATAATTGCAACGATTCGCTTCGATGAAGTTGTCCAGGCTCTCAAGAGAAGTCAAACCCATCGCAGCACATACCTCATTCATTTTCCCGTTGGTGCCAAGACTGGTAACTATGTCGAAACCAGCGAAACCGAAATTCCGCATCAAGCGGAGTCTGTCTGCCAGTTCATCGTCGTTGGTGACGATTGCCCCTCCCTCGAAGGTATTTACGAACTTTGTGGCGTGGAAGCTGAATATTTCCGCATTTCCAAAGCCGCCGATCATCCGTCCTTTATGCGAGCAGGCGAAAGCGTGGGCAGCATCAAATAGAAGCTTTAAATTATGGCGCTGGGCAAGATCGACAAGCATATCTACATCACAGGGTCGGCCCCACACATGCACCCCGACAATGCCGCTGGTGCGCGCATTAATGAGCTCCGCTACTCGCATGGGATCAATGTTATGCGTGGCAGAATCGATATCACAAAACACAGGAGTAACTCCGTGCCATCGCAAGGCATGGGCCGTAGCAATAAAAGTAAACGATGGAAGGATCACCTCACCAGAAAGGCCAATGGCCCTCGTCAGAATTTCGAGGCCGATCGTGGCGTTACAGACAGCAACGCAATGCCTCACACCGATCAATTCGCAAATGCGCTGCTCGAATTCGTGTAATAAAGGTCCATCATTGGTCAGCCATTTCCGATCCAAAGCATCGTTGATTCGCTTAAAAAGGGTCTGGCGTTCTCCAACATTGGGTCGACCCACGTGTAGCTCGCTACCAAACGCTGGTGTACCGCCGAAAAGGGCGAGATCCTCGACGCGTGACTTGGGCGTGGTCATTTTAATTGGCGACGTGGCAAAGATCTATACGCAGGGAAGTAACCAGTCCTGTCTGTAGGATCAATGCCCACTCGCGCACAGAGGGTTGCGTAAATCTCCAGGTTGTAAATTTGTTTAAGACATCTCAGTGACAGCGTTCTACCACCAAAACGCTCCTTGAACCAGGCCAGGCTATCGTTTGCCCGTATTCCTCCGCCAAGATTCAAGAGTGGGATCCCCATGGACTTGAAATAGTTTGCTCCGTGCCAAAGTAGAGCCGCTGAGTGTTGCCGTTCCTCTGCGAGCGAAGCGTGTAGCAAGGCATCCGCGATATCGGACGTGTAGGTGAACACGGTCGCCGCTTCGAGTCTATTGGACCTGCCGGCGCCAAGAATGAATACGTTTTCCAGTTCGAATAAGAATTCCAGGGTTGCCCTGCGAAAATCATAAGCTGATGTCGCTCGTTTACGGCGAAAGAACTCCGAATAATTTGCAAGAAAGAAGGCCTTTAAGGCGTTTCTGTCCGTGATCAGATTGCCCGAAGTTTTCTCCCACTGTTTAAGGTCTCTTTTTCGATTCTTGGACAAGTTCGAAAAGAGTCGGTCGCGACCCAGCCTCAGGTCCAGAACGTAAATATTATTATACGAATACAGATCGTTGTTATCGAAATACGTCTGGTTTTCAAATATCGGGTTCAACCCGATATAACCACAAACATAACGTTGCTTGCGGACGAACTCTCTCCAATGCTGCGGCAAATCAGGGCAATCGCCGTTTCCGACGAATCCTGAAAATCCGTACGGCGTTACGATATCAATGTGGCCTTCAAATTCTCGCTCCGCGATCGGGCATACGATGCGGGCGTTTTTGGTCTCAAAGCAATAAAGGTAACTTCTAAAACCGGTTGTTAAATGCATCGCATGGCAGTTTTCCCACGTGTGGGCGAAGGCGTGCTGGATCCCCTCCAGCGCCGCGTTCCACTCAGCGGAAGACTCAAGCGGGATGCATCTCTGATTGATCATTATTGCCTTGATGATGGAAAAAGACGTTCTGGGATTGTCTTTAGAACCGGCGGAGATGAAGATCTGAAAGGGCTGATTTTAACTTTGAAAACGAACCGAAAGAGCGAGGACGCCGAAATAGATCGACATCGAATGCTTTCATTATCGGCAAGCTTTGCTGCTAGGAATTTACTCGCAAGTGGAATCATGACGATCACATCCTATCAGCCTTGCGCCGGAGTGGACAACACAGGACGGACGGCGTGTAAACTACAGCAGTGTGCTTCGGTATGACGGGATATTTGCATCCGCTTTATGCGAGGTCTCTGAGCGAATTTGGCGCGCCGGTCGAGCTGTCGCAGTGCGGCGGATGGCTACTGGAACGGCGTGTCCCGAATTCCGATCTGAAGGATGCGATGGGTTGCTATCCCTTATTTTGCTGCACAGACTGGACGCGGCTCGCTGCCGATATTGAAAAAATGAAGGACAGGTATGTAACGATTTCGTTGGTGGTTGATCCGTTTGCACCTGTAACTACTGCCGATCTTTCGCGATATTTTCGGCTCGTACAGCCATTTAAGAAGCATTTCATCATCGATGTCACTGACTCGACCGACGGACACATAGACCGACACCATCGGTATTACGCCAGGAGAGCTCTAAGACAAATACAGGTCAGGTTGGTTGATGATCCGAGAGCGTGCTTGGATGACTGGATGCGTCTTTATCAAATCCTCGTCGAGCGCCACCACCTTCGGGGCATCAAGGCTTTTTCAAAAACGGCATTTGCAACTCAGTTCAAAGTGCCGGGACTGGTGATTTTTCAGGCGAGCCGAAACGGAAGAACTATCGGATTGCATCTGTGGTACCTTCAGTCCGGTGTTGCTTACAGCCATTTGAGCGCATTTGATCATGAAGGTTACTCACTACGTGCTGCCTATGCGCTTCATTGGTCCGCTATCCAGGAATTCAAACGGAACCATGCGCAAGAACTCCGATGGATCGATCTCGGCGCGGGTGCCGGCGCGAAGGAAGATGGACGCAATGGTCTTTCCATATTTAAGCGCGGCTGGGCCACAGGCGAAAAGGTGAAATATTTCTGCGGTTCCATCTTCGATCGAGAAAATTACGAATCTTTAACAGCGACAAATCGAATCGACTCAAACTATTTTCCGCTCTATCGAGCTGGTGAGTTATCTTAAGATTGAGTGCGCAGAGATCCCCATGATTTCGTTTAGCAAATTCAAGTCCGACCTGCACCAGGCCCCTTTCGCCCTAAAGGAATTTGCCGGGTTGCTCGATAGACCGCGGCTGATCGCATTTGGTGCCGGGAATGCCTTTCATGGCCTGCGCGCGACAATCGATTTGCCTTTTTATGGAGTGATCGAT
>DATHJP010000754.1:0-4910 GCA_035489695.1 Terriglobales bacterium | reverse complement strand
GTCAACCGGCCGCCCGCACGGAGGCACAGTTTTTCTGCAAGCTCGCCTGCCGATTCCGCCACATGGGTTTGAACCATCGCCGGGCCCTCGCGCTCCAGTTCTTCGCGAAGTGCGGCAATCACAGTGGGGTGGTTGTGACCGACGTTGTGAACGCAATACCCGGAAAGGAAATCGAGGATGCGTCTGCCACCCGCGGTGAATAGTTCACTCCCTGAACAGCGCTCGTAGCGCACATTCATTTCCAGCAAGTCCAAAAGCCGGACCCACTGCGGATTTACATGTTCGGAATAGAGGGCGCTTACTGCGGAATGAACGGTGCTCGTAACCATCCTGGTCTCATTATCACGCCCAGTAACGCCAGAACTGGCCGGGATTCTATCTAGTCAGGGTGAGCCGGCACTCCTCTACAATCCGATGCCCACGGAAGCGACTTGGTTGCAGCACCGCGGCTTTGACTGTGTAAAGTTCGTAGAGTGAAGGTATTGTACAAAAAACTGCGACGCAGTATAGCTTCTACTCAGGTAGGTGAAGATGCGGAATCCCCAGCGGCTCTCTCCAGTCGCGTGCCGAGACATGTCCCGCATGAACCCACCCGATGCGAGTGATGAGAGACCCCGCCAACGCTGCGATTCCAGCCCAGCGCCGCAAAGCATGTGAACGTTCCTCGCTGCTAATGATGCTAAGCGCTCTGAGCGCGGCGGGCACAGGTCCCGAAAGCATGCCGCCGGTTCGCACCATCAAACCGCTTGCTCCGCGTTTAAGTGGATCAAGCGCAGGCTGTTGACGGCTTTCTATTCGCCATCCTTCCCAGGATTCAAAAATTGCCGCTCCGAGGCCAAGCATTTGCAGGGCACGGCTCTTGCGATGCCCCATGATTTCCAGCATTCCTACTGCGGCGGATAATCCCGAAGCGCCAAAGTGAATCGGGAGCTCGGCGACATTCTGATTCCACACTGGAATAGCGGTGGCGCCGATCAGCACTCCGGTGTAGTTCGAGAAGGGAAGTCCGAAAGCCAACGATGCCGCCTGTCCTGCATTTTCTACGATGCGGAGCGGCAGCGATGGACCATAACGCTCGCGCATGAAACCAGCGAACGCCGTGGCCGTCGCCGCTCCCGAAAATCCCAGTAATGTCCAGACTCCTACCGACATCGGGCTCTGCGGTTTGAACACCCGCATCATGTTCAAGAATCTTTCAGGACGTCCCAGGTCGGCGATTAACAACGCTGGCGAAATCACTGCTCCGGCAGCGGCAATCCAGCGTGCGTCGCGCACTAGTTTTCGGTCTGCACCGGTGTAATCTGCGATGGCGCCCACCACCGCCGCCGCGCCCGCTGCACCGCCAACAAAGAAATACAGCGGAACTTCCCATGTCCACGCCGGCTCCTTCAATAATGGAATGCCGTAATAACCAGTTTCCGGGGAGGCCATTGGTAATGGAGAGCCTGAAGGCCGCACCCCGGCGGCTTTCACCTCGCCGCGTTGTTCTGCCTCGCGGCGGATTTCTGTTAAACGCTGTTCACTTGCGGGATCAGGAGTGCGCGCTCCCGGGACAATAGGTAGGCGGGATTGACTCATCGCCCAGTCCTCTGGCCATCGGCGAGAAAAGCCAGCAGCGTGCCACCGAGCAGAAGCGCCGCCCCAATCGCCGAAGAAGTCCACCCCTTTTTGAGATAGATAGTCGGTACTTCCGGCTTGGGGGGGAGATTGTAGCTGCGCGGATCACCGCGCACGATAAACATGGCATGCGTTCCGCCGACGCTAGTGTTGCTCGCGTCATACAGCGTTGCGTCGTTCATACCCCGCTGATGCAATTCCTCCACTCGATCATGTGCCTTGGCTCGCAGGTTTTCGATTTCTCCAAACTTGATTGACTCCGTTGGACATGCTTTCGCGCACGCAGGAACCAAGCCAACTTTCTGCCGGTCGTAGCAGAAAGTGCACTTGAATGCCCGCCCGTCATCCTGATTCCTCTCGACCACGCCAAATGGACAGGCAATCACGCAATAGGCGCACCCGTTGCAAATGTCTGGCTGCACATAAACGCCGCCGAACTCCGTGCGCACAATAGCGCCCGTGGGACAAGCTTCCAGACATCCGGCATTTTCGCAATGCTTGCAGACATCGGACGAGAACGCCCACGAGTTCAATTCCGGAGCATTCCCCCCGAAGCCAGGTTCGGGCGTGTTCTCCACAAATTTAACGTGACGCCAGGTCGAGTGACCGAGCGCCCCCGTATTGTCGTACGAGAATCCACTCCATTCCAGGCCGTCCTCGCCGACTCCGTTCCACTCCTTGCATGCGACTTCACATGCTTTGCAGCCGATACACAAAGTTGAGTCTGTGAGAAATGCGGTGCGGCTCATGCTGGCTCCATATTCGCTGCCAATTCATCGAGCGCCGCGGGACCACGGGCTCGTCGTCCTGGTACTATGTTGCACACTAACGCCTTGCTTTCCATAATGCGCACGTTAGGTTCTTCGCTGATCGCGACCAGATCGTTCACCACATCTCCCTTCACCCGCCCGCGATAGCCCCAATGATAGGGAAGTCCGACCTGGTGCACACGCTTTCCGTCCACCCAAAGTGAATGCATTCGACGCGTAACCAGCACCCGCGCCTCAACGATTCCTCGCGGGGAAGTGATGGTAGCCCACGCTCCGTGTTCAAGCCCAGCTTCTTCCGCCAGCTCTGGAGACACTTCAGTGAACAACTCAGGCTGCAACTCTGCCAGATGCGAAAGTGTTCGAGTCATTCCCCCGGCTGTGTGATGTTCCGTCAGGCGATAGGTTGTGAGCACGTAAGGAAAACGCGCGTCACCCGGGGAGTTTGCGTAAGGATTATCCGGCCGTTCTTTTTTTTGTGCCGCCGGGTTCGATCCCTGCGCGTACAACGGATTCTCCAACAACGACTCCAGCGGCTCGTAATGCGTAGGCAGCGGTCCGTCCTTTAATCCGCTGGGAACGTGTAGCCAGCCCACGCCATCCGGATGAAGAACAAATGGCCTGGCGCCGCCGAGAGCCTCCACCCCGTGACCGTGCTGCAAATCTGCTTTGGCATCCGGTGAGGTAGTCTTCTCAAAATCTGGAGTGTCGAGCCCAGTCCACTCTCGTTTTTGCTCATCCCACCACACCAGCTTCTTACGTTCGCTCCACGGCTTTCCGTCCGGACGCGCCGAGGCCCGGTTATAAATGATGCGGCAATCGTTGGGCCATGCAAATCCCCAACCGTGTCCTAGATAACCCTTCGGCTGACGTTTGTTGGCCTTGTTCTCATCGGGATTCGGAAAGACGCCGGAATAAATCCAGCAGCCGCATGCCGTGCTCCCATCGTTCTTGAGCGCCTTGAAACCGGGCAGCAGCTTGCCATCCGCCACACTATGGCCATTGATCTCTTGCAAAACTTCTTCCACTTCCGGCTCCGCATGTTTTCCGTGAGTGGAATAATTCCACGTAAGCGCGTTCAGCCCGGCATTACGCGGCCGCGGATCACGTTTGGCCTTTTCCTTCAGCCGCCGCCCCAAGTGATACATGAACCAGGTTTCGCTGCGTGCGTCCCCCGGTGGTTCGACCGCCATATTCCGATACTGCAGCAGACGCTGTGTGTTGGTAAACGTTCCATCCTTCTCGGCGGTACCAGCCGCAGGAAACAAAAAGATTTCCGTTGCGATGTTCTCCGGCGAGAGTTCGCCTCGTTCCACTTCCGGCGAATCGCGCCAGAACGAAGCCGTTTCAATCTCAACCATGTCTCGCACCACGAGCCATTTCAATTTGGCCAGCGCCTTGCGCTCGAGACGTCCATTAGGCGCGCCGACCGCAGGGTTTTGACCCATTACGAACAGACCGTCGAGTTTGCCTTCCGCCATTTCGAGCCAGTAGCCGAAGTGGGAGTGGTCTGCGGTGATGCGCGGTACCCAACCGAATCCAAATTGGCAGGCCGCGGTAGCAGCATCCCCATACCACGCTTTCAGTAGGCTCGTAATGTACTTGTCAAAATTCGCCCATAGTCCAGTGCGAGAGGTGTGTTTCTTAATGTAATCCTTTAACTTGTGGGAATCCTCCTCGAACGCGGGCATCGGTAGGTAACCCGGCAGAATGTCATAGAGCGTGGGAATATCCGTCGATCCCTGAATGGACGCATGCCCGCGCAGCGCCAGAATTCCTCCCCCCGGGCGTCCAATGTTCCCCAGTAGAAGTTGCAGAATCGACGCCGACCGGATGATCTGCACACCTTTTGAGTGCTGGGTCCACCCCAGCGCATAACAGATCGCGCCAGTCTTCTCTGGCCCTGATGCTGAAGTAAAGGTTTCCGCGACCTTCAGAAACACTTCCTTAGGTACTCCACAGTAGCGTTCCACGATTTCCGGAGTGTAACGGGCAAAGTGGCGTTTCAGAACCTGAAACACGCATCGCGGATTCTCTAACGTTGGATCGGACTCGAAACGAGCAGCATCCTGCGCCTCTCCCCCGCGATCCTTCGAGTGCCCACCCTCAATTTCTTTATGACCAGGCGTCCCATCGTTACTACCTTTTTGCGGCGAACTGCGGTAAAGCCAACTTTCAGGATTGTATTTCTTATTCTCCGCATCCCAGCCCGAGAAGAGCCCATCGAGATCTTCCGTATCGCGAAAGTCATCGCGCAGAAGCGTGGACGCATTCGTGTAGTGCGCGACATACTCCCTGAATTCCTTCTTGTGCTGCAGAACGTAGTTGATGAGTCCGCCAAGAAATAAAATGTCACTGCCTGCGCGCAGCGGAACCCAGATGTCCGCCATCGCCGAGGTTCGTGAGAATCGCGGATCAACGTGGATAATCTTCGCTCCACGCTCCCGCGCCTCCATCGCCCACTGGAAGCCTACTGGATGGTTCTCCGCCATCGACGATCCCATAACCAGAATCGCGTCTGCATTC
>DATHJP010000753.1:0-4597 GCA_035489695.1 Terriglobales bacterium | reverse complement strand
TTACAGGTGGTCGCGCCGTTGCTGGTTGAGTGGAGCCATTATCCGAAAATTACCGGTCAGAGGGTCGAGGGCGCTATAAAAGTTTCCAACCAGACCGGTCTGGATTTTGATTTCACCGTAATCATGCTAGCGGTGAACGAGATTGGACGCGCCACAGCCGTTGGCTATCAGCATTTCACACTCAAAAACAACACGGCAGATCTTGAAATCCCTTTTGGCGAAAACTTGCCCCGAGGCTCATACGATCTGAATGTGGATGCGGTCGCCGAGGTGCCCGCTACCAACACCATCTACCGCGCCCGGCTCGTCCCGAAAGAAAAACTAGTTGTGCAGCAAGGACCGTGAAGCCTTTAGTAGCGCCGGCGTCTCGCCGGCTCTTGTGCAGCTAATCATCACCTGGCGAAGAGCCCGCGAGACGCCGGCGCTAATCTTCAGTTTTAGGAAGGAAACAAGCGGTAGGAATACGCAAAAAATTAAGAGTCCCGAGGTGATGTTAAGCTCATTCGTCTCGGCCAGTAGCTCGCTTTAGACCCTTGCCGACCTGCCCTCGTCGCATCCCTTGCGGGACGCATCGCGCGATCGTTGCTCGGGCTCCGGGCTTACCGCCAACCGGAAAAATCAGCCTAACGCCTCGGGACTCTATCCTGCCTTCAACAAATCTTCTTGTTCTCCTCAGCCAGCACTTTGCTATAGACCCTTACTAACCCTCCCTTCTTCACCTTGCGGTGCGAAGGGTGGCTTCGCTTGAGCCCCGGACGCTGCACCAACCGGGAAAACTTCAGAAGCTGTCAAAGAACGATTATGGTTTTACCATCCCTGTTTTTATAGTCAATGAAAAATCAAAAACTCTATCTTCTTTTTCTGCAATCGAGTGCAGCCCGTCCACAGGCATATGAACCAGCCCTGGTGCAAACAGGGGGTAACCACTGCTGCAAAAAGCGCATCAGGCGCGGCTTTGCGAAGATTTTATTCGAAAAATGAGAAACATCGCGATAAAGCTTAATCCTCTCGCTGATGTGGAAAATCCTGGACAAATCACTCTGGACGCCGATTTCACCTTTTCTTGAAGTTGTTCTGCACGGGCAGAGGTTCTTCCTTCGTGTACCTTCGTGCCCTTCGTGGTTGTCGCCTTAAGGGTTGGACTCTTCCAAGCCAGCCAATGATGAACCACGAAGGACACGAAATTTTCGGGCGAGTTTTACGCCCACCCATCACTGCGCCCGGCCAGCTATAATCTCAGCGGCTATAATCCCCGGGCGGGGACGTTCCCGCTGCTGATCGTTGCAGGAGGCATCTATGTCCCAGGGCATCCCCGACAAATATCGTGATCTGTTTAGCAAACGCGCCTTCGCCAGCCTCGGCACTCTGATGCCCGATGGCCGCCCGCAAGTCACGCCGGTGTGGGTGGATTTAGATGGTGACTACGTTATTTTCAATTCTGCTAAAGGCCGCCAGAAGGACCGCAATGTGCGCCGCGATCCTCGCGTCGCCCTGGCCATCATTGATCCCGACAATCCTTACCGCTATCTTGAAATCCGTGGCCGGGTAGTCGAAATCACCGAGGATGGCGCCGACGCCAGCATCGACAAGCTGGCCAAAAAATACTTGGGCGTAGATAAATATCCATATCGGCAACCGGGCGAGACCCGGGTCATCTACAAGATCCAGCCTGAGCACACCAACATGATGGGCTAATGTGCTGCTACGTCGCGTCGATTTTCCCAGGTATCTTTAGCTTCGCTCAGGCCGGATAGTGCCTGATTCCACGAGGAGATTTTCATACCTACCTACAACCTTTGCCTGCTCGGTTTCGGAAATGTGAATCGCGCCCTGGTTCGGCTGCTCCAGAAAAAAGAACGAGAGCTGCGCGAGCGGGACATTGACTATCGCATCACCGGCGTCGCCACCCGCCGCCTGGGCTGGCTGACGGACGTAAATGGCATGGATGTTTCCAGCTTAGGTAACGGACATACTCCAGCCAGCCAAATTTCTAAAAGTCCAGCCAATGCTCGCGACTGGTTGCGCGAAGCTCGGGCCGATGTGCTATTCGAAGCCACATCCCTCGACCCGCACTCCGGACAACCCGCCATCGATCACATCCGGGCCGCCCTCGAAATCGGAGCTCACGCCATCACCGCCAATAAAGGCCCGATCGTGCACGCCTATGATGAATTGCGTTCGCTGGCCGCGGCGAAGGGCCGGCGCTTTCTCTTTGAATCCACCGTTATGGACGGCGCGCCCATCTTCTCTTTGTTCATAGACAGCCTTCCTGCTGTGCACCTGCGCGGATTTCGCGGGATTTTGAATTCAACAACCAACGTCATCCTCAGCAGCATGGAGGACGGGTTGGATTTTGCGCAAGCACTGCGCAATGCTCAGGAAATCGGCGTTGCGGAAACCGATCCCCGCCACGATATTGACGGATGGGACGCTGCAGTAAAAGTTGCCGCGCTGGTCACTGTGCTCATGGGCGTGCCCATCCAGTTGGACGAGATCAAACGAGAAGGGATCGGTCGGTTGACTGGCGAAGTTGTCCGAGCTGCACGCGCCGCGGGGAAGCCTTATAAATTGGTATGCCGTGCTCAGCGCACCAATGCCGGTGTCGCGGCCAGTGTGGGCCCGGAGCAGTTGTCCCTTCGTGATCCGCTGGCTTGGATCACAGGAACGTCTTCGGTAGTGTATTTTGAAACTGACATCTTTCCCGGACTGGCAATTACAGAGACTAACCCTGGTGTCGAAACCACCGCCTACGGAATGTTGGCGGATTTCATCCGAGCGGTGTCAGGATAAGGAAGACTGTTTTGAGAGGGGCATGGTCTCAGCCGTGCCAAGCATCATGCTTTGAAAGGGCACGGCTTCAGCCCTGACAAGCATCGCGCTTTGAAAGGGCACGGCTTCAGCCGTGCCGAATTGGTCTCTGATTTTTGCGGCTTTAGCCGCCGAGGGCAGATTTCCAAATGCTGACGGTGCAAAACGAAACCACTCTCGACCTAACCTGGGTCCGCTCACAATTCCCGTCCCTGGCCCAGATCGTAAACGGCAATCCTGCCGTCTTTCTCGACGGCCCCGGCGGCACCCAGGTCCCGCAGCGGGTCATCGACGCCATCAGCGATTATCTGACCCAATCGAACGCCAACACCTGTGGCGCCTATGCCACTAGCCGTCGCACAAACGCTGTCATCGATGAAGCTCGCTCCGCCATGGCAGATTTTCTAGGCTGCGATCCTGACGAAATCATCTTCGGCGCCAACATGACCTCGTTGACCTACGCCATGAGCCGCGCCATCGGACGTGACCTTGGTCCCGGCAACGAAATCGTGCTGACCCATCTCGATCATGACGCCAACGTCTCGCCCTGGCGCGCGCTCGAAGAAACTGGCGCGACGGTTCGTTTTGCGGAGATTAATCAGGACGACTGCACCCTCGACATGAACGACCTGGCGCGCAAGATCAGCGGACACACCCGGCTAGTCGCGGTTGGCTACGCCTCAAACGCCGTGGGCACGATCAATCCCGTGAAAGAAATCGTGCAACTTGCCCACGACCGTGGCGCCTTGGCATACATTGATGCTGTCCATTATGCTCCGCACGGAGCGATCGATGTCCACGCGCTCGATTGCGATTTCCTGGTGTGCTCGACTTACAAATTCTTTGGTCCGCACATGGGAGTGCTCTATGGCAAGCGCGAGCATTTGAAACGTTTGCAGCCCTACAAAGTCCGCGCCAATACCGACGCCATTCCCAATCGCTGGGAGTGGGGCACGCTAAATCACGAATGCATTGCTGGAATCACTGCTTGCGTAGACTATCTGGCGGATTTGGGACGCCGCGCAGATCCATCAGCCACAACTCGCCGGCCCGCTCTGCTGGCGGCTTATCACGCGATCCAGAAGCATGAACGGATTCTCGCAGAAAGATTAATTCGCGGGCTAGTCTCCATCCCCGGACTGAAGCTTTACGGCATCAGCGATCCCCGGCGATTTGAGCAGCGCTGTCCGACCATTGCCGTGCGCATTGCAGGACACACTCCACTCGAACTTGCAACCGCGTTGGGAGAACGCGGATTCTTTACCTGGGACGGAAACTACTACGCGTTGAATCTTACCGAACGCCTCGACGTGGAAAAGGACGGCGGCTTCCTGCGTATCGGATTGGTGCACTACAACAATTCAGAAGAGGTGGACCGGTTGATATCCACTTTGCACGAAATTGTGAACTAGCGGGGATTACGCCGGAACTCCACCACGTCATCGCCCTTCCCAATCAGCGCGATACTCGCCATGTCAACGAACAAGCCGTGTTCCACTACACCTGTCATCGAGTCAAGCTGGCGGGCCAACGCCCGAGGATCCGAAATCTCGCCGAACTGGCAATCGAGAATGTGATGGCCTTCGTCAGTCACAAACGGATTTCCATAAGCATACTGACGAAGTTTTACCGACGCTCCGAGGGCTGTGATTTTTTTTGACAGCAGCGGCTCTGCCAATGCGATCACTTCAACCGGCAGCGGGAACCTTCCCAAGATCTGAACTCGCTTGGATGAATCCGCGATGACCACCATATGCTTGGACGCCGAGGCTACGATCTTTTCCCGTAG
>DATHJP010000752.1:0-3215 GCA_035489695.1 Terriglobales bacterium | reverse complement strand
CGAGCAGTGGACGTATAAGGGTCCAGAGGGACCTGTGATTCTTCATTTTGAAAGCGGCCTCTTGCAATCATTTTGATTGAGATTGAGCGGCCGATTTTTTCGCTGGCTCGCCGGCGCGAGATGCACCATCTTCTCGACTTTTAACCAACATGTCACTCCCAAGCCCGCGCAATGTTCTTCCACTGGAAGGCCAAATCGATTTCAACGTTTCCGCCAAGGTAGCAGAGTCGCTCGCTCAGCTGATCAAAGACAAGCCGGCGCGCTTGGTGGTGACCTCTCGCGGGTGAATTATATCGATAGCTCTGGGCTAGCGGTTCTGATCAACGGAATGCGAGACATGGAGGATTTCGGCGGAATATTTATTCTCGCTGGGGTGCGCGACGAGGTGCGGCCGATCCTTGAGTCCGCGCGCTTGGAGAATTTTTTCCTTATTTTCCCGAGCGTAGATGAAGCGCTAGCTGCGCCTTAAACTAACCGCGGTGAATTCCGTGGTTAGCCGCATGAGAGCGCCGGGCGTCCGTCTGGGCTTGTTCGCAACCACCCTTGGCTTCACTCTAGCGGCTTCACCGAAGCAATTCGCGCCGGCCAGTTCCATCGGTGTCTCTGCGAAAGAAATTGGGTCGGCCCGTAACATTATTACACATTGGCAGACGAGCTGGGGTAGCTTTGATCGCGATTATCTTGCAACCCGTGATGTCGAAATCGAGATTCATAATCTCAGCCAACTTCCGGCGAGGATAGCAATCGATTTCTATTTTGTGGGCCGACCGCAGCGTTTGCCGACGCCGCATAAACTTTTCTCGAAGCATTCCTTCATCGTCAATATTGCTGGAAGCGATCAAGAGCGCTTCTCGTTGAGATCGGACGTTCTCCATTCGCGTGAAATATATTACGCGACTTTGGGTGAGAACTATGCGTCCGGCTATGAAATTGAGGGGTGGATACTCTTCGCCAGATTGCCCGGTCAGCCGCAGCCATTCGATAAAGTATCTTCCAGTAAGGGGATGCCCGAGCACCTGGATTGGTTTCCAGAGGCTTTGCGAAAGTTCGAGGAGGCAACGAACACGCGTCCAAACTACGCATCGGAGATCGAAGCGGAGCCCGGGCCAGCTCGGGCGGCGGAGCCAAACGAGAGATGGAGCCGTCGACGCCCCTCATTGTCGTAGAGCCGACACCCAAGGCCATCGAAGCGGCGCCACCGGGAAACATTCCACAGGCACCAGCGCCGACTCGAGCATCGCCGCCGCCTGTTATATTCATCACTGTCACCAAGCCGACAAAGATCACAATTGGACGGAGGGACGAGATAATTCCGCCCGGAACAAAGGTTCAGCTGGTGGCGCGAGCGGCGGACACGGTTCAAGTGCGATACAAGGGCGAATCGACGTTTGTAAAGATATCCTCAACGGATTTGAAGTAACGCCTGCCAACCCGCTAGCTGGCGGAGACGGGGCCGCAAGGCCGACGCGAAGTCCGAATAGCAGTTAATGAGGTCTAAGTTCCCACTGCTTGCCGGGGGTCAACCACACTCCTGATGGGTGGAGAAAAATCAGATTTGAATCCCACAACGCGGTGAACACATAGGTTCGCCCTGGTTCGACGTTCACTGTTATCGAAGTCGGCTCGGGCAAGCCCACGTAGGACGCTGTGTACACGGTTAGGACATGGCGCCCTGCAGGCAGCCAACCGTCGTAGTGGTGACCCGGTCCGATGGTCGCCACAGGCCTGCCATCGATCTGCAGATTGAAAGCCAGATTCCATCCGAAGCTCGGCACTCTTTTCACCACCACGCGACCTAGCGGACGACTCGCTTGCGCCACATTGCTGGTTGAAACTGCACACACAAGAGCAAGGATCAGAAGAGCCTTGCTGCCGAAGCTGCGTCTTGATCTCATGAGAGACAATACGCATAAGACGCGGTTTTCTCCAGCCCCGGGTGTGGCGTAGGGACGACGGTCCATAATTCAATCGTTACTGGAGAAGGACTGTCGTCATCCAGAAGGATACCACGCGTTCTCTCGCCAGAATGCTTGCAGGGCGGCGTTGTCGCCGCGAAAAATGTTGCGTTCGGCTTTTCGAATGTTGGCTACCGATTTCGGAAACAGGTTCCGAGGTCGCAACTTGCATTTACCATCTCCACAGTATTGCCACATACGCCAGGTGCGCCAGGGCGCTGTGCTCCGCGGCTGGGCATGGTAGTTAGCGATCCACAGCCAGCAATTCGCCAGTCTTTGGCGGTATGCTGAGGTGGCCCCTGGCCCGTAGAGCATCTGCCGCAACCGATATTCGCTGCAGTACAGCCCTGGATACTTGCCGGTGCGTTCTTTGATGCGCTCAACGAACGCGACTGCCTGGGCCACGCTCATCGTGCCCCCTGGATAATGACCGTTTTTTTCGAAATCCAGGACGAGCAAAACACCCGGCCGCCGTTTTTCCGGATCGTCTGGGCGGATCGATGGCCGGGCCGACGCGACAGCATTCATGAAATGGTCGGCCTGTCCGATGGGGTTGGTTGCGTCGCCGAAATGGTAAGCTCCCCATAACAAACCTGCTTCAAGTGCGGCTCGTTGCCGTTCGTAGTATCTCGCGTCACGCTCCAGCCGCGGGAAGGTCGCTTCGTGAATGACCCCGACGATGCCTTCGTTCGCCATCGCGACAAAATCCGGGCGCATCAAGTCGTAATGCGACATATTGACAACGCTGTTTGCCGCAAATGCGCAGGGCGGCAGCAGGAGAAAAACAAGCAGAATAGGTATGACCGAAGATTTCACGGAGGGAAAATTAACGTCTCGGATCAATCGAGCAATCCCATAGCATTGATTTAATGCGCTCGCGGCGCGACAGCGGCGCAAACAGGTGTTTACGGATTGTAGAGCCTAGTCTTGAATTTTCGCGGTTTGATGTCTTTAGGCGGGACAAATCTCTAGCCTTGATTTTTTCAACAAGCTGCCAACCGTAGGGTTGAGGCATTATTCGGGATGAAGCGCCAATACACTAATCTTCTGCGTTGGCTTCTTCGGCTGCTTTCCTAATTTTGAAGCCTCGTCGAAGGAGTTGTCCCACTTTGCCAATTCCAAAGTTTGGCTTGCACGATGTTGGTGCGTTCGCGAAACCTACCAAGCCCGCGAACTTTATATGACATATATTGTCTGATGTTATGGATCCAACGGATGAGCCGCTAATCTTGCGAAGTCCCACGTCCCCCGACGAATGGG
>DATHJP010000751.1:0-4633 GCA_035489695.1 Terriglobales bacterium | reverse complement strand
GACGGCGTCAACAATCCGGAGTTTTCCCCGCGCGGTTCAAGTTTTGTCATAGCATCGGCGCGAACGCGTCGTAAAATTTGTCAATCAGCTTCTCGTAAGTCAGCTCTTTGATCGCCAGTTCATAGGCATTGTCGGTGAGGGCGCGGCAGTAGTTCTGGTCACGGAACTTTTCCATCACTTCGTCGAAGTTACTAAAGTCCTTCTTGAGTGGGATGTAATGGATGTCGGGTTTGAAATCATCGTTGTAGCGACCCTCAAACAGGATCTGCAACGTTTTGGTTCCAGCAGCTTCAACGATCCGGCCACTGAGGACTCGCATAGCGATCGGGTTTTTGTAATGCTTGAAAAACCGATCTAGAACTTCCTCGTCGGTGGCGGTTGGGTGTCGCTGTGAATACCGCCTGTAGTCCAGTCTGGTGGCGTCGGTGAGTTCGAAATAATCGCCTCCCGCTTCTGTCCCCAACTGCGCCTTGCATCGATTGAGAAACACGGCCCACTCGGGTTCGGCAAACCGATCGCCTTGCTTCAGAGATATATTCATGTTCAAGCCGTAACGCGGTCCCTGCGCTAAAAAATAGTCCGCAATCTGACGCCGCTCGGTATGGCCCAAGTAAATAGGCGATTCATCCGATCGATATCCTATGTCTATCGGACGTTCACCCCACGGTATCTGCGGATAAAATACGGTCGTATCCAACCCGGCACTCGGGATACCGGCCACGGCGCATTTCAGCCGTTCTCGATATAACCGGTGGACAGCCGGACTATTGCTTTGCGAGATCAGAAGCTTGATACCCAGCGCATCGCAAAATGCCATTTTCTCGGGCATCAACTTGTATTCATTGCCGATAAAGTAGGCTTTTGGGACTTTCGATGCTTTCACGGCATGAAACAACGGATGGCGAGGCCGTAAATAGCATCCATTTGAAAAGACAGAATGCAAGATCACGATTGCATCAAACTTACCGTGCCATAAGGCCCGGTAGCGTTCGCACAAAGCCCGCCAACTCCGATCTAAGACATTCACGGGCGTACATTGAAAACGAGGATGTACCAGGAATTTCCTCGGCCAGCCGTATTGATATGAAAACGTCTTATTGACAGGGCTTTGCGTGTACAGCAACAAGACAGACACGGGCTTCATGGCTTATTGCCCCTCTGGGGTACCGCTCCGGTTGGCGAAACGAGCGTCCAACCAATCGGTCACAAACGCCGCAATTCTTTCATGGGCCCGGCCATTCAGATGGACACTCTCAGGCGAAACACAGAAACCCTCCGGCGTGTTATTTCCAAGCAGTTCTTTTTGTTCCAGATACAAGACGCCGTTCCCGTTGAACGCCCGAAGTATGTCGTTATACCGTTCGATTTCCCGGTTAAAGAACGGCTGGCGGATTTCCGCGGTCGCGCTTACACGCGTAATCGGCAAGATCAAGACCGCGCAGTGAAGAGATACCGCCTTTGCAATAATCCTCTGGACAGTCTCGCCAAACACGGCTAATGGCGTGAACTGGTTAGGTCGGCGGGCACGAATAATCTGTGGGCGAAAGCGGTGGATGACACTGATCAGCAATGAACGAAGCCAGCGAGGCCATACTCTTCCAAGCCTCTCCCTCTCTTTACGATTCAAAGGCCGCGGCCCGCATTCATTGATACCCACTTGGAGTATGACCGCGCGTGGCGCCGTTTCCTCCAATGTGGTGAGAACCTCCGGTTCAAATTCGTCAACTGTCTCCCCGCCTCTGATAATTTGGATGACTCTCCACTGATCCCCCAGCCGTTTCTCCAGCAACTCCGGATAGGCCGCGACACCTTCCATAGGCGGCAGTGACACAGAGTTCCCCACTAGGAGGACACGCCAAACGTCATGATTTGGCGAGTGCGGGCTATCAAACTCGGGGGGGTCTTCCACCTGGCGACTGGTGTTCAGCAAGGAGTGAGGCGCAACATTAGTTCTCTGTTGACAGAACCGACGCTTGCATTTGTACCTTCATATGCGCGGCATGTTTCAGGATACATGTTTCAATAGTTGCTAGGTTCTGGCGAGTCCAATCGATGGTTCGGCGAATGCCTTCCTCCAAAGGAACATCGGATTCGAACTCCAGGCCTCGCAGAGCCTTTTCTGTGCTTCCAAAACGTTTAATAGAATGGTCCCATGCGCGTCTTGGAAGAAACTCCAGGGGGACAGGATTGCCGGTCATCCCGTTGATCATGGTCGCCAATTCCAAGATTGATGTTTCAATCCCACTCGCCAAGTTATACACATCGCCGGGTTGCCCGCTTAGCGCACACAGAAGCAGGCCGTGGACGATGTCCTCCACATAAATGAAATCCCGAGTCGCGTCGCCGTTGTTTTCTATCTGTAACGGCAGACGCTTAAGCGCGCGATACACAAAAGTGGGGATCACGTTCCGCCATACTGTCGCCGGCGTGCCGCGCCACCGGCCCGCTCCCAGAATTTCTCCAGGCCCATAGACGTTCTGAAAACGCGCCCGCACCGTCGGAAGATGATGTTGCCGGTGGTAATACACCGAGTAGAATTCGCCGACCACTTTCGATATCTGGTAAGGACTATCCAGGTCGAAAGGCACAAGGCCATCTTCGCATGTGGCCTCCGGCTGATCACTCGTATGGGGAGCCAGCGTACACCCGGAGGCGGCATAGACTACCTTCCGGAGCTTCTTGAACCCCTTGATCTGCTCGAAAAGCTTGAGCGTCGTGATCAGATTGTTGTCATGGTCCGCCAAAGGATTTGCGATCGAGCTCTGGTTGCCATGATACGTCGCTAGATGAAAGACATACTCGAACTCATCATGAAGCCGGCCTAGCACATGGGTGTCCGCAATCGAACCCTCAACAAATTCAAGGCGCGGGTGCTGGGGCAAGTTGCCGGCCTCAGCCGAAAGCAAATTATCTACCACCACAATGCGCTCGATTCCTTCACCGAGCAGCCGGCGAACGAGGTTGCTTCCCACAAACCCGGCCCCTCCGACCACAAGACTTCGCGTATGTTGCAATCTTTCTGTCATAGATCCCGACTGACCGGTGGTCGCCCGGCTATTTCTTCCCCTCACCCAATTTTAGATGGGTAAATGTTTCGGTGAGACCGAATCGCTTGTACCAATCAATGGCGGCCGCCACACCGATATCCAGTGGAGTGGAAGCGCGCCATCCGGGAAAATCTTTGTGTGTTTTCGAGGGGTCCAGAAGGATGGTATAGGCATCATCCGGCTTACGCGGACGTGTCTCGACCTCCTGGTCTAGTTTCGTCCCGAGCGCTTTGATGGTGGCATTGAAGAGATCCTTGATCGCAAAATCTGAGCCGGAGGAGACATGATACACACCTTTGCTGCCCTTTCCATCGAGAGCCATGAGCACCACGTCCACCAAATCCTTGATGAAGATAAAATCACGCCTGGTGTCCATGACAAAGCACGGCTTGTTGTTAGTCAGGCGATGATAGAATGTGGGCAGCGGCCCGCTTACGTTCCGGGGGCCGTACGCATTCGCCAAACGGAAAGAAATATAGTTGAGGGGACTGAGCATGACATACTGCTCTCCCGACGTTTTGCTGATGGCGTAACTGGATCCTTCAGGACGAACCGGGTGATTCAGTGTGACGGGCTGCTCGCTTGGATGAAGGCCATAGCACAGCGCGGTCTGGAAATAGATCAATCGGCCGACATTCGCCGACATCGATGCTTTCACTACGTTCGCCGTCCCGAGGACATTGGTTCGAGCATCCTCACCCCAATCATCTGGGTCCTTATAAGCAGCCGCGGCATGCACAACCTTGTCCGGCCGAAATTGCGTAAATGCGGTGTTCACCAATTCGGCGTCTGCGATTGTGCCCTCAATCACGGTCAGATTCTCGTGGGGGGTGAGATTATCGCGGCGGCCCGTCGCGTAATT
This sequence comes from Terriglobales bacterium, assembly GCA_035489695.1. Lineage (GTDB taxonomy): Bacteria > Acidobacteriota > Terriglobia > Terriglobales > Acidobacteriaceae > 40CM-3-55-5. The sequence goes on along the minus strand of DATHJP010000751.1, from coordinate 724 downwards.
GTCGATCACACACACCTGATGTCCTCCCGCAACGAGGCGATCTGCCAAGTGTGATCCAATAAAACCGGCTCCTCCCGTGATGAGCACTTTCATGCCAATGTCTCCTGATTATTGAGCGATCGCTTAAAGTCCGATGCCCTATCGTGAAAGCGGCGTTGCCACAGCTCCAAGCAAAGGAAACCCCATATCTTCCGACCAAACTTCTGCTCCTGATCTATGCCTGCCAATACGCGACGATTATCGATCAGCGGCCGGGTCTTGGCATTTTGTGAGGACAGAATGTCTGTGACGAACTCCCGCACAATGCCTTTTTCGGCAAACCACTCCTGGAGTGGGACCGGGAACCCCATCTTGTCCGTCCGATTCAGAATGGATTCAGGCAAGACGGATTTCATCGAACTCTTCAACACATGTTTCATATTCCCGTCCTTGAACTTGATGTTGGAGGGAATGGTGGCAGCGAGTTTGACCAGATCACGATCCAAAAACGGAACGCGTGACTCGAGGCCATGCGCCATGCTCATGCGATCTTCGACCTGCAACAACGCCGGCAAGAGCGTTTTAAAATCATAGTGGGTCATGCTGTCGAAGTAGGATTCCTTGGGGACGTTCTTGACCCTGAAGATGCTGCGGAAGGTCTCAAACGGCGAATAATCGCCGAGTAGAGACCAGTTGATCTCGTCTTGTAACGTTGCCGTGCGGTTGACTAATCGGAAATACCGCT
>DATHJP010000750.1:0-8185 GCA_035489695.1 Terriglobales bacterium | reverse complement strand
GCTGGTGATTCCGACCCAGATTATCCCCGGCAAGGCTATGGTCCAAGCAACACTTCCGGCGGGAGTGAGAGTGTTTTTTTTCAATCTAACCGACGCTCGCGGACTGGTTGTCAGTAGTGAGCACCAGGTACTTTAGAAGTGCGCAGCGGAGAGATCCGAATCAAGGCGGAGTTGCTGGCATTCCATGGAAGAAGGGCGTGTCACTCTGAAATCTGCTGACGACAGAGCTGGAAATTTTCGGCTGGACAATAAAATCGCAGTCGTCACCGGCGGTGGCTCTGGAATTGGACGCGCGATTGCGCAGACATTCGCTGCCAATGGCGCGCAGGTGTGCATCCTGGATATTAACCAAACAGAAGGCAAGCTGGCGGCAGAGGAAATCATTGCTGATGGCGGAGAAGCTGCAGCGTATCAATGCGATGTCTCGAAGCTTGAGAGCGTACAAAATATCTTTGGCGAGATTCTCGAGCGTGGCCGCATTCACATTCTGGTGAATAACGCTGGAATCGCGCACGTGGGGAATTTAGAGACAACGAAGGAAAGCGATTTCGATTCCATATTTCGTGTGAACGTAAGAAGCATGTACTACTGCATGCAGGCATGCATTGGTCACATGAAGAGCAGCGGTGGCGGCGTCATCCTGAATATGGCTTCCATTGCGGCATCCGCGGGACTGGCCGATCGGTTTGCCTACTCGATGAGTAAAGGGGCAGTGGTCGCAATGACCTATTCGGTCGCGAAAGACTATTTGTCCCACAAGATCCGTTGTAATTGTATTTCACCCGCGCGAGTTCATACTCCTTTTGTGGATGGGTTCATTAGCAGGAACTATCCTGGCCGTGAAGCAGAGATGTTTAAAGTGTTGGCCCAGTCACAACCGATCGGAAGAATGGCTGATCCTAAAGAGATTGCTTCGCTGGCTCTATTCTTATGCTCCGATGAAGCTGCCTTTATCACGGGGACCGATTATCCGATTGATGGAGGATTCTTTCACTTGCGGGGATGACGACGTTCGGCATTCGTAATTGTTGAGAAATGACGGCGGATTTAAAACTGTCGGCGAAATTGCATGAGGATTGATTCACACCAGCACTTCTGGCGCTACACACCGGCAATGGACAGCTGGATCACTGATCAGATGTCCGTGCTAAGGCGTGATTTCTTACCAGATGAACTGGAAACGGAATTGAGAGGCAACGGGGTGGATGCCTCCATCGCTGTCCAGGTAGATCAGTCAGAAACTGAAACATTATCTCTCCTGGATTTGGCGAAGCGATATCGGAATGTAGCCGGCGTGGTGGGTTGGGTAGATCTCGCCGCGCGAAACGTGGCAGAGCGACTCAAGTTCTTCTCCCAATTTGAGAAGCTATGTGGATTTCGCCACATCGTGCAGGCTGAACCCGACGATCGTTTCATGCTGCGCTCAGATTTCGTGCACGGAATCGCGGAGATGCGAGCATTTGATTTCACTTATGACATTCTGATCTATCCCAAACAGTTGCCCGCTGCGATTGGCCTGATCGAGAAATTTCCTGAGCAACGGTTTGTGATCGATCACATCGCCAAACCTGCAATCAAGACACACCAAATCGGGGTGTGGGCCGATCACATAAGAACGATTGCAAAAGGCTCTACGGTCATGTGTAAACTGTCGGGCCTGGTCACAGAAGCAGATTGGAATAATTGGCGGGCCGCGGATTTTCGGCCATACCTCGACGTTGTGTTTGAGGCCTTTGGAACTGAGCGGCTTATGTTCGGATCGGATTGGCCCGTATGCCTGTTGGCGGGAACCTACAACGACGTGACACAACTGACTGAGGACTATGTCCGTGATTTACCTGGGCGTGAGCGGGATAATATTTTCGGCTTGAACGCAGCTCGTTTCTACGGGCTGGCATCGTCAGCCTGAGATCAACACACAATGGACTTGCAGCTCACCAACAAGGTGGTACTCATTACCGGCGGAGCCAAGGGGATCGGCTCGGCCATTGCCCGGCAGGTTGCCAGCGAGGGCGCGGTTCCGGTGATTGTGGATCGAGATGGAACCGCGGGGGAAAAGCTTCAAGGTGAGCTTCGCACCGCGGGCGCAAAGAGTCATTTCATTAGCGCCGAGCTCTCACTTGCCGAGAATTGCTCAAAGGCTATCGAGGAAACGATTCGTATTGCCGGACGTCTGGACGCTCTCGTCAACAACGCCGGAGTGAATGACCGTGTGGGGCTAGAGCACGGAAGCCCCGAGCAATATGTAGCATCGTTGCAGCGCAATCTTTTGCATTACTACAACATGGCGCACTATGCCTTGCCGTGGTTAATCAAATCACAGGGCTGCATTGTTAACGTGAGCTCGAAGACGGCGCTTACGGGGCAAGGGGGAACGTCCGGATATGCTTCTTCCAAAGGTGCGATCTTAGCGCTCACGCGTGAATGGGCGGCTGAACTGCTCCCTTACGGCATCCGTGTTAACGCCCTGGTCCCTGCGGAGGTAATGACACCTCTCTATCGTCAGTGGCTCGATAGTTTTCCCGACCCAGACACAAAATTGAAAAACATTATTTCCAAAATACCACTGGGAAAGAGAATGACCTCTGCCGATGAAATCGCCGCGATGGTAGTGTTCCTCATTTCTGGCAGGGCGGGACACATCACGGGACAACACATCGTGGTTGATGGCGGATACGTGCATCTCGACCGCGCTTTAACTTAACGGAGACAAATTATGGGGGCTACGACAACTCGGGGAAGGGTTAGCGAGCAAGCCGCGCGCCTCACGGAACCGCAATACGTTCTGCCATTTGTTTTGATTACAAGCCTGTTCTTCCTGTGGGCGTTCGGAGTGAATTTAAACGATATCTTGATTCCACATTTGAAGAAAGCATTCCGCTTGACCGACTTCCGTTCCTCGTTGATTCAGACTGCGTTTTTCGGCGGATATTTTCTGGCGGCGCTTCCTGCCGGCCGGTTAATGGAGAGGATTGGTTACAAGAAAGGTATTCTCACCGGCTTGATCATGTGTGCTGCCGGAGCACTGCTTATTATCCCCGCGGCTTCTGCCAGGGTCTACGGGTTTTTCCTGTTCGCCTTGTTCGTAATGGCCTGCGGACAAAGTTTTCTCGAGGTAGCCGCAAATCCCTACGTCACGATTTTGGGACCGCCGGAAAGTTCTGAACGCCGTCTGAACCTTGCTCAATCTTTCAACGCGGTCGGCGCCGTGGTTACACCGTTTGTCGGTGCGGCTTTCATCCTTACCGCCAGTCAATACTCCTCTTTGCAATTATCAGCAATGAGCCCTGAGCAATTGCAGGCCTATCAGATCGCCGAAGCCAATACGGTGAAGGGACCGTATCTGGTGATCAGTGGAATATTTTTGCTGGTTGCTGCTCTCATCTATTTCTCGCGGTTGCCCGAAATTCGTGAAAAAGATGCAGAAGCAGAGGGGCACAAGAGCTTGCGCGGGGTCCTCCGCTACCATCACTTGGTGAAGGGTGTCGTCGCACAATTCTTTTATGTGGGCGCGCAAATCGGAGTGGCGAGCTTCGTCATTAGATTCGCGCAGCACATTGCAACCGGCACACCGGAAAAAACCGCCGCGAATTACCTCAAATTGCACCTGCTTGGATTTATGATCGGCCGCTTTGCCGGCGCCGCTCTCATGAAACGAATTCCGGCTCCTAAACTGCTCTCGGTTTTCGCGGCCGGCGCGCTGGTGTGTGGAATTATTGCCGTGGTGACCACCGGAGTCGCTCCCTTGTGGGCCATTGTGCTGATCGGGTTCTTCAATTCCATCATGTTCCCCACGATTTTTGCCCTGAGCCTCAAACATCTGGGTTCGTACACGAAAGTAGGATCCTCGTTGCTCGTAATGTCCATTATTGGCGGAGCAGTGTTTCCTGCGATCATGGGCCGCATCTCGGATCTGAGTAGCATTCAAAGAGCTTTCCTGGTCCCTCTCATCTGTTACGCATACGTGATGTATTTCGCTCTGTGGGGCTACAAGCCACAGACGGTGCTGGAGATTTCCGAAGCCGCAGTACCGAGCGAGGTCCGATGAAAAGACGGTACTGTCTAACCCTAGATTTGAAAGATGATCCCAAGTTGATCGCCGAATATAAGAAACATCACGAAAAAATCTGGCCGGAAATTACCCGGAGCATCAAGGAGGCCGGCATTGAAGACCTGGAGATCTACCTACTTGGAACCCGCATGTTCATGATCATGGAGGTGAACCAGAACTTCTCCTTCAAGAGGAAAGCCGAAGCCGATCAGCAAAATCCGAAGGTGCAGGAATGGGAGCAGCTCATGTGGAGCTTCCAGCAGCCATTTCCCCAAGCCAAACCTGGAGAAAAATGGCTCCTCATGGATAGAATTTTCAAGCTGGCAAATCGCGAATGAAATTACTTCGATATGGTTTGCTGGGTCAGGAGAAGCCGGGTGCGGTCGATGCAAACGGACAGATACGCGACCTATCTCAAGTCGTGCCGGATATCGGCGGCGAAGTACTGCTCCCGCAATCGATGGAGCGATTGAAAAAGGCTGACCTAAGTGTCCTGCCGAGAGTGGATGCAAAAGTTCGCATTGGGCCGTGTGTCGGGCACGTGGGGAAGTTTATCTGTGTCGGCTTGAACTATGCGGATCACGCCGCAGAAGCGGGAGCCGCCGTACCCAGCGAACCAGTTCTTTTCATGAAAGCGACCTCTGCAATCTGCGGTCCCAACGATGACATCGTTATTCCTTGCGGATCAGAAAAGACTGATTGGGAAGTTGAACTCGGTGTGATCATCGGCAAACCTGCCAAATACGTGGAAGAGAAAGACGCCCTATCCCACGTTGCCGGATACTGCGTAATCAACGACCTCTCCGAGCGCAGATTTCAGCTCGAAGGCACGGGGCAATGGGTTAAGGGAAAAAGCGCCGACACGTTTGGACCCGTCGGACCCTGGCTCGTGACTCGCGACGAAATCCCTGATCCGCAGAATCTCCAGCTCTGGCTCGAAGTGAATGGCCACCGTTATCAAAACGGATCGACCGCGACCATGGTTTTTGGCGTCGCGCATCTCGTCAGCTATATAAGTCGATTTATGAGTTTGCAGAGTGGAGACATCATTTCGACCGGTACGCCTCCTGGTGTGGGCCTGGGTCAAAAGCCACCGGTTTACTTACGATCGGGTAATCGCATTCGGTTAGGGATCGAAGGTCTCGGGGAGCAGAACCAGAATGTCGTGGACCTTGGATGACTTTGGGAATGAGTTGAGATTGTTTCTTTAACTACGGAGATCGACTACATGCGAATTCGCCTTCTCTCCGTTTTCTTGACGATAGTTTTTCTCCCCCTTTCTTTCGGACTCGCCCAGACGACTCCCGCCCTCGATTCCATTCCTGCGCGCATGCACGAGGTGATCGTCGCCAACGAAGTTCCAGGCGCGGTAACGGTAGTCGCGACGCGTGACTCTGTGCTTCGGATGGACGCTCAGGGTTGGGCCGACCCAGAACACAAATCTTTCATGCGCGTGGATTCGATCTTCTGGATCGCGTCCATGTCAAAGCCGATTACTGCTACAGCGGTGCTGATGCTGATGGAGGAAGGCAAACTTTCCCTCGACGATCCTATCGCCAAATACGTTCCAGAACTTGCCGGACTCAAAACTGCGGATGGCAAGACGCCGCGAATCACGTTGCGGCACTTGCTCACTCACACCTCCGGAATGGGAGAAGCCACCGACGAAGAGGCGAAAGCCGCGCGCACGCTATCCCAGTTAGTGCCCGCCTTTTCCTCAAAGCCGCTTGCGTTCGAGCCGGGGAGCAAATGGCAATACTGTCAGTCCGGTATTCTCACTCTCGGCCGGATCGTAGAAGTTGTTTCCGGCATGCCGTTTGAAGTCTTCCTGCGAAAGCGTATCTTCGACCCGCTGGGCATGAAGGACACAACCTTCTACCTGAGTGAAGCGCAGATGCCGCGCTGGGTGATACCCGCCAAGCGCGACGGTGAACAACTGGTGCCGGCGGAAATCGGGCTGCTGTACGGCCATCCTCCCACTTGGCGCGACCACTACCCGGCAAGCAACGGTGGCTTGTTCTCAACCGCTCCCGATTACACGCACTTCGCCCAAATGCTGCTGAATGGCGGGGTGCTCGATGGCCGGCGCTACCTCACGGCCGAGTCGGTGCGCATGATGTCAACTGTCCAGACTGGCGATCTGATCACCGGCTTTACTCCCGGCAACGGCTGGGGGTTGGGAGTAAGCATCGTCCGCCAGCCTCAGGGTGTAACTGAAATGCTCTCGCCCGGAACCTTCGGCCACGGCGGAGCCTACGGTACTCAGGCCTGGATCGATATGAAGAGGGGCGTCGCATTAATCATGATGATCCAGCGGTCCAATTTCAAGAATGCCGATGACTCGCCGGTCAGGTTGGCCTTCCAGAAAGCCGCACTGGAGTAAATCGAAAAGCGGATAGACAACTATTCACGGGGGTAGGAATGACGTCGAAAAATCTACGAAACCGCGAGTCAGGATCGGCATTTAAGGAACGGCGTTCCTTTATCGGCGCAATGGCAACCCTGGGAGCAGGATTAGCCGGTTCGGTTATCTTACCCGCAACAGCATTAGCGCAGCCTACGCCGGAAGCTCACAAGAAAACAAAGTCCGCAGCAAGCGTTTGCGGACGCAGCACGGTCATCGCTTCCGACGCGGCAACCGTCGCAGAAACAACCGCAGGGAAGATCCGTGGATTCAGACGGAACGGTGTATACGTTTTCAAGGGTGTACCCTACGGCGCGTCAACCGCTGGCGCCAGGCGCTTCATGCCGCCAGTCAAGCCTGAACCGTGGACGGGAATTCGCAACGCGCTGCAGTATGGCCGTATTTGTCCATACTTGGACTCCGCGCACTTTGATACGAACGGGAAAAACCTGGCTAACTCCGATGAAGATCAGTTCGTGCTGCATCGCGGCGCGGCCGCCACGGTTCCCGGCGAGGACTGCCTGCGTGTGAATGTATGGACGCCCGAGATCAATGGGTCGCATAAGCGCCCAGTCATGGTGTACATGCACGGCGGAGGATTTACCGCCGGCAGCGGGCACGATCTTCTTGCCTACGACGGCGAAAGTCTTGCCCGCAATCACGATGCCGTGGTCGTGAATCACAATCATCGGCTCAACGTGTATGGCTACCTAAACCTTGGACATTTGGGAGCAGAAGAATTTGCCAGCTCCGCCAACGTCGGCATACTTGACCTGGTAGCTGTCTTGGAGTGGGTTCGCGACAACATCACAACTTTCGGGGGCGATCCCGGCAGCGTCACTATCTTTGGTCAGTCAGGCGGCGGTGGAAAAGTTCTTGCTCTTATGGCGATGCCGGCGGCCAAAGGCTTGTTTCACCGTGCGATTGTGCAGAGCGGACCCTTTCTTAAATCTCTTTCTCCAGACTACTCAGGGCGATTGGCTGAGCTGCTGCTTGCAGAGCTGGGGCTATCCAAGTCTCAGTTGAGCGAACTTCAGGTAATTCCGGTTGACCGGCTTTCGGGCGCTGCGGCGGAAGCCATGAAGAAAATGCCTCGGCCTAAAGCTTCCCTTCGCACAGAGTACGGCGAATACGATTGGGGGCCGACAGTAGACGGCCTCATTCTGCCTCGTCATCCATTCCATCCCGGAGCTCCACAAATATCCGCGGATGTTCCATTGTTAACCGGCACAGATCTTCACGAGGGTGTAAGTGGGCTCGGTTATCCCAATGCCATTGGGATGGGAGTGGAGGAACTTAACCGATTGATTAAGGAAGAATTTGGCGAACGCAGTCAGACGATTATCGACGCGTACCGTCGCGATTACCCTAAAGCGACTCCATTTGATCTGTATGCTCTCATTGCCGCGGCTCCCTTTCGCCGTGCAGCGTTCGAGCAGGCTGTCAGGAAGGCTGCTTTGGGGAGCGCGCCGGCATACTCTTATATTTATTCTTGGCGGACGCCCGTGCTGGACAATCGCCCCGGTTCCTTCCACGCTTGTGAAATCGCGTTCACGTTTGACAATGCTGAAATTTGCGACCACTACAGCGGGGGCACTCCCGAGGCATTCGTTCTATCAAACCAGATTAGTACTGCTTGGATAAATTTTGCCCGAACCGGCAATCCTAATCACGACGGCCTACCGCATTGGCCCGCATACACTTCGGAACAGCGGGCAACGATGTACTTT
>DATHJP010000749.1:0-3759 GCA_035489695.1 Terriglobales bacterium | reverse complement strand
GTCTGGAAAGATTACTTTATACCACTGGAAGCCGGAAAGCATTGTAACGTCCCGTCTCACGTTAGCTCAAGGTAATTGGGCTTGTTTCTGCTTTCGTCGCTCCCACTCAAGCAATAGAGGGAAGTCAGCTATTGCACTCCTCGACGCAGGATTCGTATTCGTCCGTCACATTTTGAATTCATTGCCGCAATCCATCCATATCATCAGGGTCGTCCTACTCTGATTTACATGATTCGATCCCAGAATCATACTCGTCTCTACAATCGGTTTTGCACCCCGCTCAAAACCAGTATCGCTGCTGACAGGATCAGCACCGCAAAGCATGCTGGCTTTTTGTTTACTATTATAAAACGAGGCTATTCTAACAGTATTCAAGCAGGGCGGATCGCCGCTTGGAGTTCCACGAACGCGGTCAGCTTTTCATCCGCACGAACAATGAAGCGTTGATTTTCCGCGCGATGCACGTCCGCAATCCAGATTGTTCGCCTATCGAAATCCACGGCTGAGACGCAGCCCCAACTCCAACCGGATTTGCTGAGATTGTGGCGCAAAAACGCGGCGCTCCACGATGACGCTCACGACGCTCAGGGCTCTCCACGCAGCAACTGTCGCCGGAACGTCACCAAACCGAGCAAGCCCAACGTCAGGAGCAGAAATGTTGAACCCTGATCAGGGATCGTGTTCGGTACCACCGTTAGGATGGCACTATTATTTTGGTAGATGACCGACCATTGCAACATCCCGTTGTCGAAAACCTGGTGCTTAATATGGGAAAATCCGCCGGTCAAGGAGGCGTAATTCAGAAAGATGAAGGAGTCACCGATGTTGGGGACAAAACCGCTCAAAAGCACGGGATCGAGGTATCCATTTAGATTAGCGTTTCCCATAACATCCAGAACACTGAATTGGCCGGCGTTCCCACCTGCAATTTGGATCATGAGAGTGGCGTATTGCGTCTGCGTGTAGTTCTGGACGACGGTTAGCACGCCCAGCGCACCTCCCGGTCTGACCGTTCCGAAGTCGTTGTTCGTAACATTGCCATGGATCATTCCATTACCGGCGAGCGTGCCAGTATAATGCACGGAGGTATCGCTCGTAATCGAGCCGTCGACCCGCAACACGCCACGGTTGATATTAGTGTTGCCGGTGTAGGTGTTAGCTCCAGAGAGGATGAGCGTTCCCGTCCCGATCTTCGTCAGCGACCCGCCGACGCCCCCACCCCGGCCACCGTCCTGAATTACGCCGGAAAAGGTGGTGCTCAAGTTGTTGCTGCCGATGGTCAGGTTATTGCCTCCTAAGAAAGCGTTCCCGCTGCCCTCAATCGAGCCAACCGCTACGCCGGGAGCGTTATGAGAGCTAATGTCAAGATTGCCGTTGCCGAACACCTCAACCCGCGATGTGCCGCCTGTGGAAGCATCTTCGAACAAAATCTGTCCACCCTGGCCACCACCGGTCCCGCCGTTTGCAATCAGAGTTGCGGAATCGGCGATCGAGGTCTGCTGGAAGATCGTTTGGCCACCGCCTGCGCCGGTGACCGTGCCTCCGTTGTTGGTAAAGCTGCCGTTACCAGCGGTTGAACTGTCGGAGAATTCGGTGAAACCACCGTTGTTGATAAACGTCCCATTCCCAGCGCTGGAAGTGTCTAGAAACCTTGTGCCACCGCGGACCTCACCGTTTAGGAATGCACCGTTATTGGTAAACATAGTGGAATTCCCGGCGGTTGCACTGTTGCTGAAAACGATTAGCCCGAACTCTCCGTTTGCACCCACGGGGCTTATGAAATGCTGTGTCCTCCCCGAATTGTTCGTGATGCCGGTGCCTGTAATTCTAAGCGTGAAGGCGGCGTTGGCGGTGATGGTATAGGGATTCGTCGCGGCCGGGGTGAACGTGATGCCGTTGACCTCGGTATTCGCCGAGATGGAGACATTGGTATTATTCGAAAGAGCGAACGTCGCTGTGTCCGCTGGCCCATTCGGAACAATCATTGGCGTCCAGTTGGCAGCCGTATTCCAGGTGCCGGAACCGGGATTAAGGTCCCACGTTGCGCTGCCAGCGTGAGCGACGATAGGGGCCAAAACCGAGATGGCGACGGCTAGTATCGTTTGAAGGAAAGTCTTTCTTACCAAGCGCGGATTCGAGTCCGGCGACGCGGGAGTGAAACGGACGTGGAGCAGTGAGGCGACGCCAGGAGCTTTAGTTAATCGGAGGTTCATAGTAGGATTCTTTTGCTACCGAAAGTGGAAAGCTATTTCAGCGGTGAGCCCTTCGCCTGCGCCGGAACGGCTTTCCCAAATTCGGAATTGGCCCGCAATGTTATGAGCATTTCATAGACCAATGCTCATCTGACTGGATCATTGGCAATGTAAGAGCCTTATAATAAGAATCTTAAATGCGAATGGTTTTTATAATGCCAAGCATAGCCGCCGTTTCTGACGAGGTCTAAAATGTAAATTGTTCCGACACCCTGAAGTGTAGTATCTGCTTCTATTGCCGTAAATTATTGTCCTCCAAACTCTTATACTGCTGATTAAATTGTAAGAATGTCCTGCTTGCGGGGTCCCGGCACGGCCTGCACTCGCGCGGTCGCGGCCTTCTTCTCGTTGCTTAATCACGCACTACATTTCTCTGTCCGCTTCGTTGAACGGGATCTTGCGTTCAACATTGCCGGTTGAATCGAAAACATGAATCTCACCTGAGCGAAAGCTCGCGCGTGGCGGATGTGTCAGAGCGCGTCATTGATGACATCGAAACAATGCGCGGCCCCGAAATACTCGGTTCGATTGATCAAATCAAGAAGCTCGACAAAGGTGCGTGGCGAACATTTCGACTGGATGAAGTTCGATCTAACGGTTTCACGCCGAATTTTCTCTCGATTAGCGGTGACATGGGGGTTTGCAGGAGCGTCACCTTTAAGGCTCCAGTGCGTCCCTTTTGTGAGCCGCGCAGTCATTTGCAATCAGGCAATGCAATCACCGGGCTGCAATCGCGCTTAGATCAACGGAAGCAAGCCTTATACTTGACGAATACTTGGCAAATAGACTGCGTTTTCATGCCCTTTGTTTCGCAACCATGCGCAATCGATTCAGTCGACAGTTTTGATCGATTTTCCCTCGTAAAATCGCTTTTCGGAGGGTGCCGATGATGGGATTCGAACCCATACCTCGCTTTCGCGAGAACGGATTTTAAGTCCGTTGCGTCTGCCATTTCGCCACATCGGCGCAGCGTTCCGTGGAGTCTAAGCATGTTATGCCAGTGGCGAAAACGAATTTAGCCGTGAGCGGAGCTTTGACGCGGTTGGAAAGAAAGTCTTGAACTTCGGTTCCCAAATCTTGTAAAAAGTTCCAAAACCGACGCAGCCGATGTACCGCTGCGCAAAGCATCAGGTGACAAACCCGGAATTGTGCGTCCCGTAGTCGGATGCGTTTTCCAAACTAAACGCCAGCGGACCTGCTCAACAACATGCCAAAGTATTGGATGATCAATGATCGCAGCAACGGCGGCGTTGGACCCGATCCGAATCCCGATGGCATGACCTTTTGGGTCAGCGATAAGCAGCCGCTGACTGAGATCAACAACTGGCGGAAAGTTACTGCTGCCAATTTCCAGAAGCTTCTCGTCGCTGCGGCGGATAAATTTCCTGCGCACAGTCCGGCGGAGAATGAGAAACAAAGCCACGTCACCATTCTAGTGCACGGTTTCAACAACAAGTTTGCGTCCGCGGCCAGGTTTTATGAGGACATTTGCGGCAAACTTTTTGAT